>DATGGF010000230.1:0-8583 GCA_035308625.1 Acidimicrobiales bacterium
TGGCCACGTCGATCGGCCTCAGCCTGCCCGAGCCGAACGCGTCGGTGCACAAGTTCAACCTGGTGCCGCCTGAGATCCTGCGCCGGGCCTTCGAGCGTAAGGTGAAGCACTACGCCTTCATCGGCGCCGCCGGCGTGGCCGCCCTGCTCGTGCTGTTCGGCGGGTGGCGGCTGTACGGGGTGCACAGCGCCGAGGGGGACGTGAATTCGCTCCAGACCTCGGTGGGACAGCTCAGGGGCGAGATCCCCAAGTACAACAACGTCGTACGTGCCGTCAACGAGCTGCGCACGGCCACCGGTGAGGTGAAGCGGCTCAGCAGCACGGCGGTCGACTGGTCCGCGGTCATCACCCAGATCGACAGCGTGGCCCCCGCCGGCCTCGGTGTCACCGCTTTCGCCGGCACGGGCGGCCCGGCCGGGAGCTCGACGGGGGCGGCGGCCAGCATCATCCCGGCGGGCGCCACCGCGGCACCCCCGGGAGCCGTCGGCGCCGTCAACGTCACCGTTACGGGGACCTTCCCCAATACCGCCCACTTCTCGCCGGTGGCCGAGTGGATCGATGCCATCGCTGGGTCGGCCATGTTCTCGCCTCCGGGCGTGTCGGCAGTGACCAACGCACCGGCGGGCGCCAACACCACGGTGACATTCCAGTCCTCGGTGGCCGTCATGGCACCGGGCAGCATCGAGAGCAACAGGAGCCATTGATGGAAACCGTCAACCGCTTCCGCACGCCGATACTGACGGGGGCGGGCTTGCTCGTCTTCGCCATCATCGTCTTCGCGGCGCTGATCTCCCCGCAGAGCACCAAGCTCTCCAAGCTCCACGCTCAGGAGACGCAGCTCCAGACCCAGCAGGCGAGCCTGGTCTCCCAGCTGGCCATCCTCCGGCGCGACAAGGCCCACATGGCCGCCAACTGCGCCGCGTTGGCCACCGCGCTGGACCAGGTGCCGGGGACGCCCAGCGTCGACAGCTTCCTCCAGCAGGTGACGAACCTGGCCGTCGCCAGTGGTGACCCCAACACGCCGACCATCGCCGTGACACAGGCGCCGGGTGGCAAGGCCACCGGTGGTGTGACCCCGGTGCAGGTGACCATGACACTGCAAGGCACCTACGGTCAGATGTCGGCCTTCTTGAAGGGTCTCGACGGGTTCCCGCGCCTGTTCACCGTGACGAGCGTCAACGTCACCGGAGGAGCGATCGCCGCCGGTGGGGGAGCCATCAACCCGAGCACCGGGGGCTACGACCTGACCCTCACGGGCGCCGTGTACTACAGCCTCGGCCTGGCCGACCCCTGCGGGGGGGCTAAGACCCCGGGCAACAACGCGGGCTGACCGACCGGCCTCGCCACGGCCTGTCGCCGGGCCGATGCGGCTATCCGCGTCGGCCCGGCGGGCCGAGCTACCCAGTCGGAGATGTCGGGCTCGAGCGACGGCGCGTGCGCCGTCGCCAGCTCGCGACCTGACCCCGGCACCTGGGGATTCGCCGCGGCCACGCATCGTGTGCACTCGGCAATGGGTGTTGGGGGACCGTTGGCAAATAGGTGATTACCCGGGGCTAAAGGTCGGCCGAGGCAGTGACGATGCCCTGCTCGCAAGCCATTGCTCATTCAGAGGAGGAATACCCGTGTTCCAGTCTCTTTTCGCACGTGCTCGTGAAGCCCGTGCCTCCGAGCTCGATGCAGAAGGAGCCAGCGAAGGCGGCTTCACCCTCATCGAACTCATGGTGGTGCTGTTGATCATCGCCATCCTGCTGGCCATCGCCATTCCGACGTTCCTTGGCGTGACCGGTTCGGCCAAGGACCGCTCGGCTCAGTCGACGGCCACCAACGCCGAGACCAACGCTGTGGCGTACTACCAGAACGCCCAGACCTACGACGCCACCGCGACGAGCACCACGACGTCGCAGGGCCTGGTCAGCGTCAACACCAGCACCGCTTACGCGCTGGTGCAGGCCGAGCCGAGCTTCGGTTGGGTCTCCAACGGCGTGAAGTGCTCCAGCGGCAACAACCCGCCGTGCGTGAGTGTCATGCCGGTCGACGCGGCTGCTTCGAACGACGGGCAGGGCATCATCCTGGCCGTGTACTCGAACACCGCCACGTGCTGGTTCATCGCCAACCTGCAGGCCAACCCGGTCGTCACCGCCACCACTGGCTTCGTCCAGGCCGGCACCATCGGCACCATCGGCGCCGCTGGGACCGAGGCGGGTGCGGCCAACGCCGGCACCTTCTACGCCAAGCTGGTGAACCCGGGTGCGAGTGGCGCCAACTGCAAGGCCAGCTACGCCACCACCGACACCGCCGGCTGGAACTGGGGCTCGAGCTTCTCGAACCCGGGCGTGAACGCCACCTGAGTCACATCTGACACCTCGCCGCCCGTGCCCCAACCGGCCGGGTCGACGGGACAGGAAGTGTGAACGGGCCGTGGCCCCCGCTCAGGCGGGGGCCACGGCCGCGTCCGGCCACCGCCGCGTTCGCCCAGCGCCCGACGCCGGGGGCGGACGGCCCGATGGGGGACGGTTGCGGCCGGGTTGTGGGAACCCACCTCAAGGCCCGCCCCGGGGCGGCCGAGAACCAGTCCATAGATTGACTGCTGATTGCAGGGGATCGCTGTGTCCGAGTGTGTGCCCAGGTATCCAGGTGGGGCCTGCACCGCCGAGGTCGAAGGTGGGAGCCGTGAGGACGGCTTCACGCTCATCGAGCTCATGGTGGTGCTGCTGATCCTCGCCATCTTGCTGGCCATCGCCATTCCGACGTTCCTGGGCGTGACCAACACCGCGCGCGACCGGTCGGCCCAGTCGACGCTGACCAACGCCCTGACGGAGACGCAGGCGGCGTACCAGGACGCGCAGGCCTACCCGTCGACCTCGCCGGTCACCTACTACAGCGCCACCGATCCCCAGTTCAACTGGCAGGACGGAACGAACAACGGGAGCCCCTGCACCCTGTCGGGGGCGTCCAAGTGCGTGAGCGTCATGCCCGTCGACGTGACCGCGGCCGGAGACCTCGAAGGCCTGATCCTCGCGGTCATGAGCTCGACCGGCACCTGTTGGTACGCCGTCAACCTGCAGACGAACCCGGCCGGCGCGGCGTTCGCCCCGGCCGACGCGGCCCAGTTCCTGGTGGCCGGAGGTTCGGCCGGCGGCAAGACGGCGGGCACGTTCTTCGCCAAGTCGGCGACGCCCGCCCCTTCCGGGAGCTGCTGGGCCGGCAACTTCGCCACGGCCAAGAACTGGGGCGGCAACTACGCCCTCGCCCCGGCCAACTGACCGCTCGCCGGCGCACCCCGGCAGGCGGCTGAAGAACCGGCTGCATCCCGGCTGCATCCCGGCTGCACCCCGGCTGCACCCCGGCGGCATCGGGGGAAACCGACAGCGCCGGTCCCGGCCCCTTGTGCCAGCATCTGTGCGGCGACAGGAGGCCGGCGATGCGGGCATGCGTCATGCGGGATGGCGGTCTGGTGATCGACGAAGTCCCTGATCCCCGTCCCGAGGCCGGCCAGATGGTCGTCCGGATCCTCGACTGCGGGATCTGCGGCTCGGACCTCCATTTCCTGCGCCACGCCGAGCAGATGGTCACCATGTCGGAAGAGGTGCTGCCGTCGATGGGCGTGCTGGCCGACATGGCCGTTCCCCAGATCGACCTGGGGCGCGACATCATCATGGGCCACGAGTTCTGCGCCGAAGTCACGGAGCTGGGCCCGGACACCAGCGGGCCGGCAGTGGGAACGCAAGTGGTCTCCATGCCGGCACTGGTCACCGGGACGACCATCCAGCAGCTGGCCTACAACAACGCCTATCCCGGCGGTTACGCCGAGCAGATGCTCCTCTCCGCTGCCTTGGCGCTGCCCGTGCCGAACGGTCTCGACTCGCGCCGCGCCGCGCTGACCGAGCCGCTGGCCGTCGGGCTGCACGCGGTGGCCAAATCGGGTGTCACGCCGGCTGATGCCGCCGTGGTCGTCGGGTGTGGGCCCGTGGGGCTGGCCGTGATCGCCGGCTTGCGGGCAGCCGGTGTCGAGGTGATCGTCGCCTCCGACTACTCGGCCGCCCGGCGGGAACTGGCCACGACCATGGGGGCCACGGAGGTCGTCGACCCGGTGGAGGAGCCGTTGCTCGACGCCTGGCGGCGGGTGGACGGCCGGCGCCCGCTGGTGGCTTTCGAGGCGGTGGGCGTGCCCGGCGTCATCCAGACACTCCTGCGTGACGTCCCGCCGGCCACGCGCATCACCGTGGTCGGGGTGTGCATGCAGCCGGACACGATGCAGCCGTTCTTCGCCATCTCGAAGGAGTTGTCGCTCCAGTTCGTGCTGGCCTACTCGCCCCTGGAATTCGCCGAGGCCCTGCGCACCATCGCGGAGGGCGTCATCGACGTGTCCCCCATGATCACCGGCACGGTGAACCTGGCCGGTGTACCCGGTGCCTTCGACGCGCTCGGCCGTCCCGACGAGCACGTCAAGATCCTGGTGGAGCCGGCGCTGGCGTGAGCGGGTCGCCCGGCGCGGCCGAGGGACGAGCTCGCGGCGATGTCAGCGGCGCCCGGCAGGTGTGGCGCTGGGCCCGGTACGTGGTGGGTCTGGGTCTGGCCGCGCTGGCCATCTGGGCCCTGACCGGCCGCCGCGGCGAACTGAGCGGGGCCACGAGCTACCTCTCCCACTTGAACTGGGGCTGGCTGACTCTGGCCGTGGCGGCCGAGCTCGCCTCGTTGGCCGCCTTCGCTCTGGTGCAGCGCCGGCTGTTGGCGGCCGCCGGAGTGGCCACCACCCTGCCCTTCATGATGTGGCTCACCCTCGCAGCGACGGCCATCGCCAACTCGATGCCGGCCGGCCCGCTCGTGTCGTCGGTGTTCGCCTACCGGCAGTACCGCCGGCGCGGCGCCGACGAGGGAGTGGCCGTGTGGACGTTGGCGGCCGTGTTCGTGGCCGCATCCATCACGCTGGCGGTGGTGGCGTCGATCGGCGTGGCCGTCGCCGGCGCCGAGGGATCGGGGCTCGACCTGGTCGGCGTGACGATCGCCGTGCTGGTGGTGGCGCTCGCCATGGGAGTCGTCTTCGTGCAGCGGCGGGCGTTGGCCTGGCTGGTCGCCGCCACCCTGCGCGGGTCCCGGCGCCTGCTGCACTGGCCGGCCGGCGACCTCGCCGTCCAAGTCGATCGAATCGTCAGCCGGCTCACCACGGTCAGGCTCTCGCCGCGGGCCATCATCGACGTCACCTGGTGGGGGGTTGCCAACTGGGTCCTCGATTGCGGGTGCCTGGCCCTGTGCTTCTTGGCCGTGGGCGTGGGCATCCCCTGGAAGGGACTCCTCCTCGCCTATGGCGCCGGGCAGCTGGCCGCCAACCTGCCCGTCACTCCGGGAGGCCTCGGCGTCGTCGAGGGCAGTCTGACTATCGCCCTCGTCGCCTTCGGTGGCGCCGAGACCTCTACGGCGGTCGCCGTGCTGCTGTACCGCATCGTGACGTTCTGGGGGGAGCTCCCCATCGGATGGGTGACGTGGGCGGCGATGACGTGGGGCACGCGCCGCGACGAGTCACTGGCCGTCGACCTGGTGGACGGTCGTGACATGGCAGAGGTGGTGGCATGAACGGCCGGGCGCGGCGGGCCGGACTGGCCGGACGGGCCGGGCTCGCGGCGTTGGCGGTCGCGTCGGTCGCGCTCTCCGGGTGCGTGTCTCCTCGCAACGCGCTCGGCACCACGTCGAGCCAGTGCTACCGCGCAGTGCCGGTGGCCAGTGAGGCCGTCCACGATCGTGGCCGGCTGGCCGGCGTTCGCCTGGTCGGTCAGAAGGAGCTCGACCGCCACCCCCGCATGATCGACTTGCTCACCTCCCGCGTCGGGGGGCAGGTCCACCAGGTCTGCGTGATCTCGTTCCACGGGCAGTTCCGGCTCGACGGCGTCGAGCGCCCGGCCGGGCCCGCCCCGTCGGGTGGGAGCGGCCCGGTCGCCGTGGTCGTGGTGAGCGTCCCGCAGAACCGGCTGGTGGCCACCTTCGTGGTCGAGCGCGAACCGCTCCCGCTTCGCCACGAAGTGCTGGGACCTCTGCGGCGCTACCGGCCTGGCGTGTCGGGCCCACCCGGCGGACCATCGGGCCCGTCGGGTGGCGGATCAGGCCTCGCGGGCGGGCTGTAGTCCTCGGCGACTCCCGGGCTCGCTCCGTCACGCCCGGCGCGCGGCGAACGGGCCAGGCGTCGTTCTGCACGGGCCGACCGCTCCAAGGCTCGTTCGACGTCGGCCCAGTACAGCGGCTCGTCCTCGGCTTGCTCCTCGACTCGTTGGGCCCGCGCCAGCGCGCGATACGCAGCCGTCCACAGCACCGGCAGCGTGCCGATCTTGGCCACGATGCCGGCCACCTGTTGGTCGGTCAAGGCGGAGAACCCGAGGGCGCGATGCACGTGGGCAAACGGGGGATACAGGGGGTGGCGGGCGAAGATGAAGACGACGGATGGGAAGTTGGGCAGCACCGACTGCACCACGAGATACGCGGCTCGCCCCACGGGGGACACCGGGTGGGTCCCCGGGCCCGTACCCAGGGCAGGGGCCCAGAGCACCAGGCCGGCCACGAGGAGCAGGGCGTCGAAGCCCCCGCGCCCGGCGACCGAGGAAGCCTGGGCGGACACCGCCGGCACCACGAGTGTCCCCACGACCACCGAGCTGAAGACGACGATCGCCACCGCCGGCCGGGTGAGCAGGTCGACCAGAGCGTCCACCGGCGGCGGCCGGGTGAGTGCGGCCAGGGCCGGCCGCGGCATCGACAACAACAACAGAGGTGCGGCCACCAGGGTGAGCAGCAACCGTTGGAGGAGCAAGGCGGAGAGCGACCAGTGGGCGGCCAAGTCGGCCAGCGGCCACGTCGTGGCCGCGGCCAATGCCACCACCGCGCCGGCCGATTGCCATCGCTGGCGGCGCGTCCGGCCTGTGATGTCGCTGCCCAGGCGGGAGACGAGCACGGAAACCACGGCCACCACCACCACGGCCGACCACGCCACCGGGTGCAGGTGGAAGGCCCACGGATCGCCGGTCACCGGCGCCTACGCTGGCCGAGATGGTGGACCGTCTCGAGCGACTCACGAACCTCGTGCTCGTGTTGCTGGGCGACCAGCGGCCGAAGTCGCTGCGCGAGATCGCCGATGCCGTCCCCGGGTACCCGACCGAAGGTGAGGCGCGGCGCCAGGCGTTCGAACGCGATAAGCGCACGTTGCGCGAGGGCGGCATCGTCGTGAGCACCGCACCGGTGGAGGGCCCCGAGCAGATCGGATACCTGATCCGGCCGGACGACTTCTACCTTCCCGACCTCGACCTCGATGCCGAGGAGCAGGCGGCGTTGAACCTCGCCGTCGCCGGGGTCCACCTCGACAATGCTACTGGGAGGGACGCGTTGTGGCGCCTGGGTCTGGCCGCCCGCAGCGGCGTGCGCCCGGTCGCCGAGCTCCCGCAGCTGCCGGCGCTCCCGGTCGTGTGGGATGCGCTACGAGCCCGCGCCACCGTGGGCTTCGGCTACCGCGGGCAACGACGAACGGTGGCCCCGGCGCGACTGCAATTCCGCGGCGGCTGGTGGTACCTCGTGGGCTTCGATCTCGACAAGGAGGCGGCCCGCACGTTCCGAGTCGACCGGATGGACGACGTGCCGGTGGCCGGTCCTCCTGGCAGTGGGGTGTTGCCACCGGAGTTCGAGCCGTCGGTGGCGCTCCCCGACGACCCGTGGCAGATCGGTGAGGGTGCTCCGGTCTCGGTCGACATCCTGGCCGAGGACGAGGTGGCGGCCGTCGTCGAGCAGCAGATGGGGACCGACCATGTGATCGAGCGCCGGGACGACGGGTCGGTGGTGCTGCGCATCGACGTCACCAATGTCGGCGCCCTGCGCTCCTGGCTCCTCGAACTGGGTGAGCACCTCGAGGTGCTCGGACCTCCGGAGGTCCGAACCGAGATGATCGAGTGGCTCGCCGCCACCGCGTCGTGACGGTTCGCCTCGACGCCGGGCAGCGCCTCCGGCGGCTGCTGGCCGTGCTCACCTGGCTGGCCCGCGTCAAGCGCGCGCCGGTGACCGAACTGAGCGAACGCTTCGCCATGACCCCCGAGGAGTTGGTGGCCGACCTGGAGATGGCCGCTTGTTGCGGTCTTCCCCCATATACGCCCGACCAACTCATGGAGATCGTCGTCGACGAGCAAGAGGTGACCGCCAACCTGGGACCTGAGTTGGCGCGGCCCAGACGGCTCACGCCCTCGGAGGGCTTCGCTCTCGCTGCCGCGGCCCGGGCCATCTTGGACACACCCGGTTCCGATCCCAATGGCGCGCTGGCCAGAGCATTGGCAAAGCTCGAGCGGGTGTTGGGGGCCGACGGGCGCCTACGGATCGAACTGGGTGATTCTCAGTACGTGGCCGATGCGAGAAAGGCCGTGGAAGACAAGGCCCAATTGCTGGTGCGCTACTACTCCGCTTCGAGCGACGAGGAGACAGAGCGCGTCATCGACCCGTGGTTGGTCCTCTCCCTCGAGGGTCACTGGTATCTGGATGCCTACTGCCACCGCGCCGGCGGCTTGCGCCGGTTCCGGGTGGAAAGGTTCCTGGCTATGGGACGAACGGGCAAAGCCACCGATC
>DATGGF010000231.1:0-3519 GCA_035308625.1 Acidimicrobiales bacterium
GCACCCGCCCGTCCGGCCCGACCGCGCGCGCGCCGCGGACCGAGAGCATGACGGGGTGGGCATCGCGCACCGGCGCGGCCGGGGCGGGTGCGACGACGGGCGCCACCTCGAGGTGGCCCACCGCCGCGGACACGTCGCCCCGCAGCGTCACGTCGCGCCCGATCATCTCGCGCGCCAGCTCCGCTGCCGTCGCCCCCGCCGTGGCGCGCTCGGCCACCACCCGCCCCGAGCGCATGATCGTCACGCGGTCGGTGGCGTGGAGGACCTCGTCGAGCTTGTGGCTGATGAGCACGACCGCCCGCTGCTCCTCCTGCACGACCTGGCGCAGCACGCGGAACAGCTCGACCGACTCGGCGGCGGTGAGCACCGACGTGGGCTCGTCGAGGATGAACACGTCGGGGTCGCGCATCAGGCACTTCACGATCTCCACCCGTTGGCGCTGCCCCGTCGTGAGGTCCTCGACCCGCGCGCGCGGGTCGACGTCGAGGCCGTAGCGCTCGGCCACGTCGCGCACGCGCCGAGCCGTGCTCGCCTCGTCGATGCGGCCCTTGTCCCCGAGGGCGATGTTCTCCCAGACCCGCAGGGGGCCGATGAGGCTGAAGTGCTGGTGGACCATCGCCAGCCCGAACGAGGCCGCCTTGAACGGGTCGTCGACGGCGACCGTCCTCCCGTTCACGGCGATGTGCCCCTCGTCGGGGCGGACCAGCCCGAGGAACATGTTCATGAGGGTGGTCTTGCCCGCGCCGTTCTGGCCGAGGATCCCGAGGATCTCTCCTCGGCGCACGGTCAGGTCGACCCGGTCGCATGCGACCAGCGCGCCGAACCGCTTGGTCAGCGACCGGGCTTCCAGTGACGGCGTGGGGGAGCCGGCCGGCTCCCCCACGCCACCGTCACTCATGGGTCAAGCGCCCGAGGGGGTGTAGCCGTTGTAGTCGTTCAGCCCGGTGAGCTGGTCGGGCCGGATCTGGCCGGTGCCGATCTGGTGGATCACGTTGGCCAGCATCGCCGCGTCGTTGCCCTGCGGGTTGCAGATCATAACGGTCGGGGCCGGGTCAACGCCCATGTGGAACGTCAAGGCCGTCCCCACCCGGAGGGTGCCGTTCTTGAACGGCCCCAGGGCGGTCGCGAAGTACGTCCCCGGGTCGAAGATCACCGAGATGGCCCACTTCGGGTTGGTGAGCGAGCACTTGGGGGTGCCGGCGGAGAGCGCAGGGATGTTGTCCTTGTTGGCGGCCCCGACAACGGCGAACTCCGATCCACCGAGGTACGGGTACACGATCCCGATGCCCTGCGACTTCTGGGCCTGGTAGGCCTCGACCGCCTTGGCCGAGTCGTTGAAGTCACCCGTGTAGGTGGTCACGACCGTGGCGTTGGGGACGACGGCCTTGATCCCGACCTCCCACGCCTTCTCGAACCCGGTGGTGAAGCTCACCTGCGGGCCGGTGATGAAGCCGGCCTTGGTCACGTGGGCGTCTTTCATCAGCAGGCCGGCGGCGTACCCGGAGGCGTAGCCGTCCTGGCTCTCGAGGTCGTTCGTCTGCACGAAGTAGGGGGTCTGAGTGACGCCCTGGCCACCGGCGACGTACCAGACGGTGTCCTTGCACACCGCCTCCTGCGCCACCGGGATCGCGTCCTTCAGCTCGCTGGCGGCGATGGCGACCATGTCGGGGTGCTGCTGGCACATGTTGCGGGCGGCCTGCGCCGCCTGCGAGTCCGGCACCTTGTCGACGGTGATGACCTGCCACCCGTTGGCCTTGGCGAACGAGTTGGCCTCATCGACGAAGCTCTCGTAGTACCCGTGGTCGTGGGTGTCACCGGGGCTGATGACCCCGATCACGACCTTGCCGTCGCCGTTGACGTCGGGCTCGTGGGGGGCGAGGTACCCCGTCTTGGCGTCCCCCGGCCACCCCCACGGCCCGGCTCCCGACGACGCCGTCGTCGCGGACGACGCTGCCGTCGTGTTGGACGCCGCCGCCGTCGTGGCCGGCGCGGCGGTCGTCGTGGTGCTCGAGCTCGAGCTACTGCTGCACGCCACGGCGAACAGCACGCAGGCGGCCCCCACGGTTGCGGCCGCCCCCTTCCTGCGATTGAACATGCTCAACCCCTCCTCGGTCGGTGTGGTGATCCTACGGACTGCAACGGCCCGCCGCCCTACGCGACGGGCCAATGGCGCCGGTAACGCTCGACGAGCCACCGGTTGAACTGCGGCAGCGTCCCCTCCTGCCACGAGTACCTCCCCCGCGGGCCGTAACGGGAGCGCAGCCCCCGTTGGACCAGCGTGTTGGCGTACACATCCTGCACGTTGAAGTTGTTGACGCCCGCCTCGGCGGCGGCGAACAGCTGTGGGAACAGCGGCACCTCGAGCGCCGACGGGTCGAAGCAGTAGCCGATGTCGATGGTGATCGTGTTGGCGTCCTGCGGCCGGATGATGAAGTAGGCGACCTCGTCGGGCACGATGGCGAGCGCCAGCGTGGGCGGGATGAGCACGAACATTCCCCGCGTGCGCTCCTCCTCGGTGAGCTTCGGGAACACGGGCATGAGGCACTTCATGGTGGGGTTGAACGACCCGTCGATCTGGGTGAAGTGCTGGACCCGCGAGATGTGGCCCATCCCGTCGCGCCAGTCGAAGAAGTCGCTCATCCCGCTCGGCGCGAACGTCTGGAGCGGCTCGTGCAGCCGGCTGGCGTGGTAGGGGTCGTTGAAGTTCTCCATCATGACCTTCCAGTTCCACGGGAGGTCGGTCAGGGTCTTGCCCTCCAACGTCTTGGCCGTGGGCAGCTGGAAGTGGTCGAGGAAGGGCTCGAGCTCGGCGAGCGACGGCGCCAACGGCGAGGCGGCCGGGTCCATCGTGCAGAACACGAACCCCTGCCACTCCTCCACCCGCAACGCGGGGAGCGGGTACTCCTTCTTGTCGAAGCCCACCGCCCGGTCCATCGCCGGCGTGCCGAGCAGCCGGCCGTCGAGCGCGTACGACCAGTGGTGGTACGGGCACACGAACGCCCCGCAGTTGCCCCGGTCCTCGGCGACGACGGCGCCGCGGTGGCGGCACACCGCCGACAGCACGCGGAGCACGCCGTCCTGGCCGCGCACCACGATCAACGGCTCCTCGGCGATCGTCATCGTGTAGTAGTCGCCCACGTCGGGCACCTGGTCGGCCCGCCCGACGCACAGCCACTCGTGGGCGAAGATCGCCTCCCGCTCGAACGCGTAGAACTCGTCTGACGTGTACACGACCGACGGCAGCAGGCAGGCCTCGTTCACGTCCTTGGTCGAGGGCTCGAAGCTGGCCAGCAGGGACGGGGTCAGGGTGCTCACGGTCACCTCTTGAGCAGAAACTTGCGGATCTTGCCGACCGACGTGCGGGGCAGTTCGTCGACGATATCGATCCGGACGGGGCGCTTCGCCTTCGCCAGCCGCGATTCACACCATCGCAACAGCTCGTCGGTCGCGACCGGCGGCGCACCCGGCTGGAGCACGACGAAGCCGACGGGGACCTCGTCGCGGATGGGGTCGGGCTCA
>DATGGF010000232.1:0-10429 GCA_035308625.1 Acidimicrobiales bacterium
AGCATCACACGCGAGTCCTACGGGCTCAACGCGCAGATGACCAACACGATGACCGAACGATTCAACGTGGCCGGCGCCCTGCTGGTCAAGCTGTTCGGCCACTCGCGCGACGAGGTCAAGGGGTTCTCGGACAAGGCTGGGCGTGTGCGCGACATCGGCATCACCCAGGCCATGTACACCCGGGTCTTCATGGCCACCTTGCTGCTCACCGCGTCGCTCGCCACCGCACTGGTCTACGGCTGGGGTGGGGTGCTCACCATCCACGGGGCCTTCACCATCGGGACGCTCATCGCCCTCACCGCGTACCTGACCCGGTTGTACGGGCCGCTCACCGCCCTGTCCAATGTGCAGGTCGACATCATGACGGCGCTCGTCTCCTTCGACCGAGTCTTCGAGGTGCTCGACCTGCCCCCCATGATCGACGAGAAGCCGGATGCGCTCACCCTGGCGCGCGGGCCAGCCACCGTGGAGTTCGACCACGTCGACTTCAGCTACCCCACCGCCGAGGAGGTCTCGCTGGCCTCGCTCGAGTCGGTGGCCGTGCTGGAGCAGGCGCCCCAGCAACAGATCCTCTTCGACGTGAGCTTCCGGGCCGAGCCCGGTGAGCTCGTCGCCCTGGTGGGACCGTCGGGAGCGGGCAAGACGACCATGAGCCATCTCGTGCCGCGCCTCTACGACGTCCGCGGCGGGTCGGTCCGCATCAACGACGTCGACGTCCGCGACACGACGTTGGACTCGCTCCACGCCGTGGTCGGCGTCGTCACCCAGGATGCGCACCTGTTCCACGAGACCATCCGCGACAACCTGCTCTACGCCAAGGCCGATGCCACTGAGGAAGAGCTCGTCGAGTCGTTGCGGGCGGCCCAGATCCTGCCCCTCGTACAGAGCCTGCCCGACGGCCTCGACACGGTGGTGGGCGATCGTGGCTACCGGTTGTCGGGCGGGGAGAAGCAGCGCATCGCCATCGCCCGGTTGTTGCTCAAGGCGCCCGACGTCGTCGTCCTCGACGAGGCCACCGCCCATCTCGACTCCGAGTCCGAAGTGGCCGTGCAGGAAGCGTTGCGCACGGCCCTGCGGGGCCGGACGTCGATCGTGATCGCCCACCGCCTCTCCACGGTCCGCGAAGCAAACCAGATCCTCGTCGTCGACGAGGGCCGCATCGTCGAGCGGGGCACTCACGCTGAGTTGATCGAAGCCGAGGGCCTCTACGCCGAGCTCTACCAGACGCAGTTCGCCACCCAAGGAGGTGGCGACGCCGCCGAGGCGGACGCTTCTGTCACCGCCGTGTGAAATCCGGGTGACGGAGCCTTTCGGCCGGATGGCCTGGCCCGGCGGCGGGGTAGTGTCCGCGCTTCGGTATGCCGCCTACGGCCACCCTCCCCGTCCCTCCTGACCCACCCGTTGCGCTCGAGCGCCCGCGCCTACGGGGCTGGCTGCATGCGGCCGCCGTCCCCAGCGTCATCGTGGCCGGCGCCATCTTGGTGGCACGGGCGCCGAACGCCGGAAGTACGGCGGCGCTCGTCGTGTACTGGGTGGCCATGACCGCGCTGTTCGGAGTGAGCGCCGCCTTCCACCGGGTGCGGTGGCAGCCGGCCGCCCGGCGGCGGATGCGCCGGGCCGACCACGCCACCATTTTCGTGGGCATCGCCGGGACCTACACCGCGGTGGCGGCCCTCGCTCTTTCGGGGTGGGCCCGCCTCGTCGTGCTCCTGCTGGTCTGGGTCGGCGGGGGCGCCGGCGTGGCCCTGCGCCAGTTGTGGCTCGACGCTCCCAAGTGGGCGGTTTCGCTGCCCTACATCGTCGTCGGCTGGTGCGCGCTGGCCGTGATCCCGCAGCTGATGCGGGGCATGGGCACCGGCGGCTTCACCCTGCTCGTGCTCGGTGGAGCGGCGTACACCGCGGGGGCGGTGGTCTATGCCCGGAAGCGTCCCGACCCGGTCCCCCGGGTGTTCGGCTACCACGAGGTGTTCCACGCCTGCACCTTGATCGGCGCCAGCCTGCACTACGCCGCGGTGTTCGCCTACGCGCTGCCGGCGGCCGCCCACTGAACCGCCGGCACGGGCCGGGACCTGCCGGAGGGGCGGGGTCAGTCGCCGGTCGACGGGTCGATGACCGTGGCCACCCGGGAGATCCGGTCGGCCGGGAAGCCGCCGCACCGGGCGTGCTCCTGGATGATGTCCTCGTCGGTGGCGACGTAGATGCAGTAGATCTTGTCGTCGGTCACGTAGCTGGTGAGCCAGCGGACGTCCGGACCGAGCTCGCTGATGACCTTGTTCGACTGCTGGCTGATGCCCCGCAACTCCTCGGCCGACAGTTTCCCCGCCCCCGGCAGCTCCCTCTCGATCACGTACTTGGGCATCCCGCTCTCCTGTCCATACCGGGAGTATCCCTTGTGGATACCCGCAGTATGGTACTATCCATACTGTGAGTACGGAAGTCAAGCGCGATTTCCCGGGACCCGAGCCGCCGGGCTCGAACCGGGCCGCGCAGGGACTCGCCACCCGCGCCGCCCTGATCGGGGCGGCCCGGGAGCGCTTCGGTGCCGAGGGATTCGCCGAGACCTCGCTCGACCAGATCGTGACCGACGCCGGGGTGACCAAGGGGGCCCTCTACCACCACTTCCGGGGCAAGGAGGACCTCTTCGCCGCGGTCTACGAGCAGGTCCGGCGCGACGTGTCGGACAAGGTGGCGGCCGACTTCATGCGTCCCGATCCGTGGGACGCCCTCGTCTGCGGGTGCGACCTCTGGGTCGATGCCCATCTCGACCCGGCCGTGCAACGGATTACCCTCCGCGACGCCCGGGCCGTGCTCGGCTGGTCGGTCGTGCGCGACGTCGAGACCCGGTATGGCGCCGTGCCCCTGCGGGGAGTGCTCAGGCGCGCCATGCGCCGTGGGGTGGTGGAGGAGCAACCACTGCGGCCGCTCGCCCTGGCCTTGATGGGCGCCTTGAACGAAGCTTGTCTCTACGTGGCCGACGCCGACGACCCGCCCGCCGCGTTGGCCGAGGTGCGCGAACTCGTCCGCCGCCTGCTCGCCGGCCTGCGCCGCGATCCCGACGGAGGGTGACCGTCCCCGTCGGCGCCGCCTGCACCTTCGCCGCCGGCATCCGCACGCGGACCTGAAGCCGTGCTCAGCTCTTCGGAGAAGAACTTGTCCGTCCCCGCCTCGTCACGCCAGAGCTGTGAGGGCCACCAGTTCCACCGGCCGATGAGCACGACCATCGACGGCACGAGCAGGGTGCGCACCAGGAACGTGTCGAGCAACACACCCACGGCCAGGCCCACACCGATCTCCTCGACCTGACGCCCGCCGGCCACGGTGAGGACCAGGAAGGTGCCGGCCAGGATCAGCCCGGCGGACGTGACGGTCGTGCCGGTGCGCTGCACCGCCCGCCGCACCGCGTCGCGCAGGTTGAGCTCCTGCGCCTCCTCGCGGATGCGGCTCATGACGAGGATGTTGTAGTCCTCTCCCAGGGCCATGATGAAGATGAACATGAAGAATGGCAGTACGAAGTTGATGCCGTCCTCACCCCCGATCACGACGAAGGCCAGCACCGAGAAGCCCAACGCGGCGACATAGGACAGCGCCACGCTCACCACCAGGTACAGCGGGGCGATGAGGCTGCGCAGCACCAGGGCCAAGAGCAGGGCGAGCACGGCCATGACCACCGGGATCACCTTGGCCAGGTCCTGCGCCGACAAGGTGGCCACGTCGTGCAGGGCGGCGGCCTGCCCGGCCACTCCCCAGTCCGCCGCGTGCACCTGCGCGGCCACCCGGCCCACGACATCGCGCACCGCCGGCACCGCGTTCAACGCCGCATCGCTGCCGGGATCCCCGGCGGCGAGCGACGTGTAGTACTGCACCGTTCTTCCGTCGGCGCTCACGAACTGGCTGAGCGCCCGGTACCCCTGGTAGGCGCGGGGCGACACGCCGGCGGCGAGCGCGGCCGGAGGCGGGGCCGCGGGCAGGCTCCGCGGTGGGCCGAGGGCGCCATGCAGACGAGCCAGTTGGGTGGGGGTGAACCCGGCGCCGGCGCTGTTGCCGTTGGGGTCGAGCGCGCCGGCCACGTCGCGGAACAGTGGGGATCGTTCGAGACCGTGCTGAGTCGTGGCCAGCACCTCAGGGTGGTCCCAGACCGGGGTGGCGAAACGCAGCAGGACGCTGGTGGGGTTCGACGCCGCCGCGGCGAAGTGCGCCGTCACCGCGGCGGTGCCCAGCGACGAGTCGGTGGTGGCTGCCACGGTGGGCGAGCCGAAGCCACCGGGGTGGTAATCGAGCATGGCCGCCGACAGCCCGCCGAACACCACGAGGCCGATCACCAACGTGGGCAGGGGGTGGCGCACCACCCGGCCGGCGACGGTGCCCCAGAACGACTGACGTTGCTCCCCGGCCTTGAGCCGCGTCGGCCAGAACACGGCCCGGCCCACCAATGACAACAGCGCCGGGAGCAGGGTCAGGTTGGCCAGGAGCACGCAGGCGATGCCGATGGCGAGACCGGGGCCGAGCCCGCTGTAGAGGCCGAAGCTGGCCAAGAGGAGGCTCACCAGAGCGGCGATGACGGTCAACGCCGAGAAGGTGATCGACTCCCCCACCCGCGTCACGGCCACCACCACCGCGTCCTTGGGCGACCGCCCGGCGCGCATCTCCTCGCGCATGCGGAAGATGAGGAAGAGCCCGTAATCGGTACCGGCGCCCAGGGTGATGACCACCAGCAACAGCTGCAGGAGCGTCGAGGCCTTCACCCCGATATGGGTGGCCTCGGCGATGAGCGGGCCGGCCACCCCCAGGGCGAGACCGGCGGGGAGGAGCGTGACGAGCGGGGCCAGCACCGCCCGGAAGACGAGGAGCAGGAGCACGATGATGAACAAGGTGGCGAAGCGCTCGGTGACGTTGCGGCTGTTGTTCCCGGCCCGCTGCTGGTCGACGAACACCGCCATCGGGCCGGTGACGTGCATGGCCAGTCCGGGTGGCGCCTCGGCCCGGGCGATGTCGGCCCGCATGGCGTCGATCGAGCGTTGCTGATGACTGCCGGCGCCGAAGGGAAGGAGGTTGGTCTCCACCAGTAGGCGAGCCGCCTGGCCGTCGGCCGAGGTGCCTTGGTCGACCACGGCTCTGACCACACCCATGTGCCCGATGGAGGCGGTAGCCCGCGACACGGCCGCCTGGTCCGCGGCGGTGAGCGGGCCGTCGCGGCGCACGGCGACGAGCAGCGCCGTCCCCTTGTTGCGGGGAACGAAGGGGACGGCCAGGTCGGCCGCCCGTTGGCTGGGGGCGCTGGCGGGGAGGAACGACGTGTTGTCGTCCTTGGCCACGCTGCTCAGCGACGGCAGCGAGGTGACTGCCAGCGGGACGCCGACGAGCCACACGGCCACGACGATCCAGCGGAAGCGGACGACAGCGCGGCCGAGGACGGCAAAGGGCTGCACGGCGCCTTGACGTTAGGAGGAGGCGCTGGTCAGCGGCCAATCGCTCCAGCGGTTCCCACCGCGCTGGCGGCCTCACTCAGACCATCCCCGGAGGCGCGGGACGAGACAGCATCTGCTGCCCGCCCGAGGCGAGCAGCCGCCCGGCTCGGTCCCAGACCTGCGACGTGCCGCCGACCAAGCCGTCGTCGGCCACCGGTGAGCGGGCTTCCACCAACAACCAGTCGCCGTCAGCTGGGTGGGCCAGGCGATGAAAGCGGCAGGCCAGGTCCAGGCTCGGGGCGATGTGGGCCAGGCTGCCGCCGGCGTGGGCCCGCACGGCGGCCGGCCACTGGAAGGTGTCGACCAGCACGGCCAGGCGGCCGGCGTCGACCCAGGGATCGTCGAAGACGGCACGAGGCCGGAACCGGTACCAGCACTGGTGCAACGGTTCGCCCGCGTCGCGGTGCTCCCAGTCGTCGACCCATGCGATCGGCCGTTCGTCGAGATTGGCGAAGAAGGCGAACCGGCCCCCGTCGGGACCGAGCCGCTCCTCCACCGACGGCAGCCCGTCGGGCCCGGGCACGTCGGGCGCCGGTGCCGCGTCGTGCACGAGCCCGTCGATGTCGCCCGCCACCGACCACACCATCGCCTCGAGGACGTTTCGCCCGTCCTGGGTCATCGACACTCGGGTCGACTCGGCCCGGCGGCTGCGTCGCAAGGTGACGGTGTCGATGGTCACCTCGTCGAAGGCGGCGACGTCGAGGAAGTGGCACAGCAACGAGGCGGGGCGGGCCAGGCCGCTGTGAGTCCCGGCGGCCCGCAGTGCCACCGCGGCCAGGTAGCCCCCGTTGGGCCCCCAGATCTCCCAGTCGGCGGACAAGGTCGCCCGGTAGCGCCCGTCGCCACCGGACAGCGCAGTGTCGTGGTCGAGGTCGCCCATGGGGCTACCAGTGTGGCCGCGACCGGCGGCCCGCCGAGTATGACGCCCGTGTCGGAGAACGACCGGGGCGCGCTATCGTCGGCCGGCGTCGCGAGCCGAGAGCGAGCAGCAAGGTGGTGCGCTGTGGACACTGAGCTTCAGTGGCTGGTCGACCGGACCCGGATCCGGGACCTGACCGCCCGCTACAACCGCTGCTTCGACGACGGCGATGCCGAGGGGTTCGCCGCCACTTTCACCGAGGACGGGGTGATGGAGGTCGTGGGCGGGTTCGAAACGCGCGGCCGGGAGGCGCTGGCCAAGATGTGCAGCCGCACCCCCTACGGCGTGGTCCACGTGACCGTCGACGCCACCGTGGAGGTGGACGGCGACCGGGCCGTGCAGGACGTCACCATCATGGTGTTGCAACGACCCAAGCCTGACGCCGCCCCGGCGGAGCGGCACACCACGCTGGAGCGTTCGGGCCGCTATCACGACGAGCTGGTGCGCACGCCCGACGGATGGCGGTTCGCCCGGCGCTCGGCCAACCTCGACGGCGGCATCTGACGTGACCCTGCTCACCGACCACCTGCGGGCCATGGCCGCCACTTTCGGCGATCGGGTGGCCTACCGCATCGTCGACGGCGGTGAAATGACCTTCGGCCAATGGGAGGCCGAGTCCAACCGGCTGGCCCGTTCGCTCGTCGAGTTGGGTGTCGCCAAGGGCGACCGGGTGGCCTTGTATCTCGACGCCTCCGAAGCACTGCGCTTCATGGTCGCCTATTCGGCCGTGCACAAGGCCGGCGCGGTGGCGGTCCCCACCAACACCCGCCTCACCGAAGGTGAGCTGCTGCGCCTGCACGGCCACGCCGAGGTGTCGGTGATCCTGACCGACAACGGGCTCGCCCCGGTCGCCACCGTTCTCGAGCGCGAGCTCCCGTCGGTGCATCACGTGCTGGTGGCGCCGCCGGAGCCCGACACCGGCGACGCGGCCTGGTCATGGGGCCAGGTGGCCGCGGCCGACGACACGGCCACCTTCCAGGTCCCCCTCGACCCCGAGGACCTGGCCGACATCCTGTACACCTCGGGCACGACCGGCACCCCCAAGGGTGTGGCCATCCGCCATCGCAACGTCGCCCTCATCCCGGGCGCGCCCAACCCGACGCTGTCGGGCCAGTACTGGGTGCACGCCAGTCCCCTGTTCACCTTCGCCGGCATCGGATTCATCTACAACCCGATGCAGTTGGGCCTCGTCGGGGTCTACCAGCCCCGCTTCGATGCCGGGCGGTGGTTGTCGCTGGTCGAGGAGATCCATCCGCAGTTCGTCTTCTTGGTCCCCTCCATGGCGCAACTGGTGGTGGCCCATCCCCACTTCGAGTCCGCCGACTTGTCCTCGATCGCCTTGTGCGCCATCGGCAGCGCACCGCTTGCCCCCGCCACCTTGCGCACCTTGCAGGAGCACATGCCCGAGGCCGCCGTGTCCAACAGCTACGGCATGACCGAGGCCGGGCCGGCTTACTGCTCCATGCCCAAGGGTGAGGCGCTCAAGCGCATCGGGTCGGTGGGCCAGCCCATGCCGCCGCTCGAGGTGCGCTTCGTCGACGACGACGGCAACGACGTGGATCGCGGAGCCGTAGGCGAGGTGCTGATCCGCATGCCGGGCCGCCAGCGCGAGTACTACCGCGACCCCGAGGCCACCGAGGCCACCTGGAAGGGCGGCTGGCTCCACAGCGGCGACCTCGGGCGCATGGACGACGACGGCTTCCTCTACATCGTCGGCCGCAAGAAGGACATCATCATCCGGGGGGGCAACAACATCCACGCGTCCGACGTGGAGTCGGTGCTTCAAGACCACCCCGACGTGGTCGACGCCGCCGTGGTGGGCATTCCCCACGAGGTACTGGGGGAGGACGTCGCCGCGGTGGTCGTGCTCCGTCCCGGGTCGGCGACCTCTCCTGAGGACGTGCGGCGCCATGCGGCAGAGCGGTTGGCCGACTACAAGGTCCCCCGGCGGATCGAAGTGGCCGACGAGCTCCCCCGCAACGCCACCGGCAAGGTGCTCAAGAAGGAGCTGCGCCGGAGCCTGGTGGGCGAGGCGGCCGAGGTCTCCGCGCCCTGAGGCAGGGAGGCTGAGCGGCGATGGGCCCGCGCCTCAACCACACCATCGTTTGGTGCCGTGACCCCCAGGTGTCGTCCTCGTACCTGGCCCGAACTCTGGGAACGGACGCGCCGGTGGCGTGGGGGCCGTTCCTCGACGTGGTCATGGCCAACGACGTCACGCTGGCCTACCTCGAGTACGAGGGCACCGACGACGAGATCCCGTCGCAGCACTACGCCTTCCTTGTGACGGAGAACGAGTTCGACCAGGTCTTCGGCCGCATCACGAGCAATGGCCAGCGCTACTGGGCGGACCCCGCCTTGCGCGACGAAGGGTCGATCAACCACCACGACGGCGGCCGGGGCGTCTACTTCAAGGACCCTGACGGCCACCTGCTCGAGATCATCACTCGCCCGTACGGAGGGTAGGCGAGGCGACTGCGCCTCAGGCGGTGGGCCCGCCCAGCCACCCCCTTCGTCGGAAGAGGCTCATGAGCCCCACCACGGCCCCGACCTCCAAGCCGATGCCGAAGACCCAGAACGTCCAGTCGTGGGCCAGGTAGTGATTCACCAGGAGGCCGAAGTTCTGGCCGAAGAACCCGGTGAGGAAGCTGAGGGGGAGGAACACCGTGGCGATGATGGTCAGTTGCTTCATCACCACGTTCAGCCGGTTGGACACGACCGACACGTGGGTGTCCATGGCTCCAGCCAGCAAGTCTCGGTAGGAATCGACGAGATCGCTGATGCGGATGAGATGGTCGTAGAGGTCGCGGAAGTATCGCCCGTCCTCGTCCGTCATGCCCGGCAGTGTGCTCCCGCCGGCCATGAGTTTGGTGAAGAGGTCGCGTTCGGGGGTGACCACCTTGCGCAGGCCGACCAGCATGCGCTTCATGTCGAACAACTCGCCCAGCTGTTCCTCGGTTGGCTCCCGCAAGATGGAGTCCTCGATCTCGTCGATGCGGTCGTCGAACTGAGCCAGCACCGGGAAGAAGCTGTCGATGAGCGAGTCCACGACCAGGTACAGAACCGAAATCCCCGGCGGGCTGAGCGTGTCGGCCCGGTGTCGGGTGAACCGGGTCCGGGCGTCGTCGAGCAACGCATTGTCGCCGCGGTGGACGGTGACGAGCCTGCCCTCGCTGTAGAAGACGTGCACTTCGACAGGTGTCCCCGCGTCTTTGGCGCCGTAGACGACCAGGTAGGTGAAGTCGTCGTAGTCCTCGAGCTTGGGTCGCTGGCCGAAATTCACGGCGTCCTCCACCGCCAGAGGGTGGAAGCCGAACCCCTGACGCAGCACGTCGCCCGACTCGTCATCGAGGCCGTCGAGGTCGAGCCAGAAGAATTCGGTCTGACCACACCGCCCGCGGACGTCGTCGGCGTTGGCGGGGGTCGTGGTGCCGTCCGCGTGCATGACGATGCCGTTCATGGCGCAATTGTCGGTCGCGGCGCCCGCCACGTGGCGAATCCCTGTGCGACCTGGGAAGAGAGACCTGTCGGGCCGGCGCCCGACGGTGACCTGCCGGGCCGGCGTCCGACGGTGACTCAGTCGAGCAGCAACCCCGCCAGCCGCTCGCGCTGGTAGCCCTGGTTCCCGAACAGCAGGTCGTCCTGCTTGGCCCGGCGGTAGAGCAGGTGGCAGTCCACGTCCCAGGTGAAGCCCACGCCCCCGTGGATCTGGATGGCCTCGCCCGTCACCGCCACGGCCGCCTCACCGGCGTAGCCCTTGCACATGGCCGCCGCGCGCTCGCGGTCGGGGCTGTCGGTGTCGGAGGCCCACGCCGCGTAGTGCGTCCCCACCCGGGCCAGCTCCAAGTGGTGCAGCATCTCGGCCGCCTTGTGCTTGATGGCCTGGAAGGTGGCGATGGGCCGGTCGAACTGCACCCGCACCTTGGCGTACTCCACCGCCAGTTCGAGCGCCCGCTCGGAGGTGCCGACCAGCTCGGCCGACAGGGCCACGTCCACGTCGTCGAGCACCCGTCGCCACAGCGCGCTGTGGTCGCCGGGCGGGCCGACC
>DATGGF010000233.1:0-4951 GCA_035308625.1 Acidimicrobiales bacterium
GTGCCGAGCGAAGTCGCCACCGCGGGCGACGCTTCGGTCAGCCCGTAGCCCTGCCATACGGACACGCCGTAGCGGGCCTCGAACCTTGCGGCCACCTCCGCGGGCAAAGCGGCTGCTCCCGAGATGGCGTGCCGCACCCCGCCCAGGGCCGCCGCGCCGTCGGCGGCGGGGAGGTCGGCCCACGAGGCGAACATGGCCGGCGCGCCGAGCAGGTTGGTGACCTCGAGCTCGCGTACGAGCGACAGGGACGCCTCGGGATCGAAGCGCTCCTCGAGGACCAGCGCGCCGCCGGTGGCGAGCGTGAGCCCGAGGGCCACGTTGAGCCCGAACACGTGGAACAGCGGCACCGCGGCCAGGCCCACGTCATCGGCCCGGGCGATCTCTCCGGGCAGCGCCAGCATCTGGAGGAGGTTGGCGTGCAGGTTGCCGTGGGTGAGCATGGCCGCCCGCGGTGCGCCGGCTGTGCCCGAGGTGAAGAGCAACACGGCCAGCTCGTCGTCGTCCCTGGGAACGACGGGAAGCTCGCCGTCGCCCGCCGGAGGTGGCGCGTCAGCGACGACCACGACGCCGGCGCCGGCCCCGCCGGCCAGGGTGGACCGCGCCTGGCCGCCTACGAACAGCACCCGCGGCTCCACCACGTCGATCTCGCCCCGAAACTCGGCCTCGGGGCTGTTGGGGTTCAGGGGGACGGCCACGGCGCCGGCAGCCAGGACACCCAGGTAGGCGGCCACGAAGGGCACCGAAGTGGGCAGGGCCAGCCCGACACGGTCACCGGGGCCCACGCCGATGCCGCTCAGGGCATCCGCGACGCCGGCGGCCAGGCGCCGCAGCTCACCCCAGGACGTCCACTGCGCGCCGTGGTGGAGGGCGCGGGCATCGGCCGGGTGCCCGGCGACGAGCGACGCGAGATTCATCGCGCGCCTGCGGCGCGCAAGACCACCATGTCCCCCGGGCGCACGCCGAGCACGGTAGCGGCCCGGTCGCGATCGCACACCACGGCGAGGTGCCCGTTGGCGTCCACCAGCACGCCCGGGCCTCCCCCCTCGGGCAGCTCGGCGAATGCCCGCACCACCGGCACCTCGACGTGCCGGCCTCCGGCTTCGAGGTCCGCGGCCGCCTCCTCGAGCAAAGCGGCGGCGTGGTCGTCGGCCGCGGTCGCCGCCAGCTGCACGTTGCCGAACCGGTCGACCCACAGCACCTCGGCTTCGATCCGGCCGGGGGCGTACCTCACGCGGGGCTCGGCCAGGCGCACCAGCTCACCGACGTCGAGCGGGGACCCCAGCGACCCGAGCGGCTCGCCCGACCACAGCGCGGCCGCCGCCGGTGCGAAGACGTCGCGACCGTCGAACGTGGCCGACGGCCCGGCCGCCGGAGGAAGGACCACCGCCGCCGACGCGCCGCCGAGGACGTCGGCCGCCCAGACCAGGAGCCCGTTGTCCGGCCCGACCAGGGCCTGGGGCCCGTCGGCCGTGCCGACACTCAGCGCCACGGCCCGCCGGTCCGTCCCCACCCCGGGGTCGACCACGGCCAACACCACTCCGGGACCGAGATGGGGTGCCGCCCGGCGCAACGCCAGCGCCCCGGCCCGCACGTCGAAGGGCGCCACCTCGTGGGTCAGGTCGACGAGGCCGGCTCCCGGGGCGGCCCGGGTGAGCACGGCCCGCACCACCCCGACCAGCTCGTCGGCGGTGCCGTAGTCGGTGAGGAGGAAGATCGCTCCACGACCGGGCCCCGACGGGCCCTGGCCCGCGGGGCGGCGCGCCGACCCCACGCCCCGTCGACCGCTGCCGGCCGCGGGGGTCAGCCGGCCTGGGTGTACCGCTCGGCCAGGTAGCGGTTGACGTCGTCCTCGCGCAGGCGGAACGACTTGCCGACCCGTACCGCGGGGAGCTCACCCGCGTTGATCAGCCGGTACACCGTCATGTTGGACACCCGGAGCGTCGCCGCGACCTCGCGAACGGTCAAATAGCGAGCACTCGTCCCCTCGCTGAAACTCAGTGGAATCACCCCTCTCCGCCTGAGGCGACTGTACGCCACAGTGACAGAAGTTGAAAAGGGGCCTGGGGGGAAATCCCTGCTCAGGTGCCTTCGCGGCCCAACTCCCGGGAGCGTTCGGCCGCCGCCGCCACGGCCCGGGCGAACAGGTCCCGGAGCTCACCCTCCTCGAGGACGGCCAAAGCTGCTTGGGTGGTCCCGCCCGGCGACGTCACCTGGGCCCGCAGGTCCTCCGGCTCCGACCCGGGCTCGGCCAGGAGACGCCCCGCCCCCGCCACGGTGGCGACGGCCAGGCGCCGGCTGATCCCCGCCTCGAGCCCGGCCGCCTCCCCGGCTTGGGCCAGGGCCTCGGCCACCAGGAATACATAGGCCGGCCCCGAACCCGAGACCCCGGTCACCGCGTCCAGGGCGGCTTCGTCCACCCGGACCACTGCCCCCACCGACCCCAGCACCTCCTCGGCCCAGGCCAGGTCGGCCTCACCCGCGTTGCTCCCCGCGGCCACGGCCGAGATCCCGGCGCCCACTAGGGCGGGGGTGTTGGGCATGGCCCGGACGACGGCCACTGCGGGCCCGGCCCAGGCCTCGAGACGATCGATGGTCACCCCCGCCATGATCGACAACCACCGGGGCACGGCCGACTCGGCCAGCACGGCGCAAGCAGCCGCGGCCGCGGCCGGCTTCACCGCCACCACCGCCCCGGCCGCGGGCACGGGCTCGGCCACCACCGTCACTCCCGGGAGCTCGCGCGCCAGCGCGTCGCGTCGAGTCGAGTCGACTTCGGCCACAGTGATGTCGGTCAAGGCCCACCCGGCCGAGCCGAGGCCCTTGACCAGAGCGGTGCCCATGCGCCCGCCCCCGACGACGAGCAGCCGTTGCTCCATCAAGGAAACGCTACTGCTGTATCAAGGAAACGCTACTGCTGTGACGCGACGCAGCCCGAGGAACCCTCGGCCGTGTTGCACTTCCCCGATCAACACTGCCTCAGCCCCTCGGGCCACGCCCGACGAGACTGTAGCCCCGCCGGCCGACGGGCGTCAGCGGCGCGGGCGGCGGTACTTGGCTGCGAACCCGATCTGCATGGCAGTGGGGAAGACGTCGTCGACATACGCGAGCGACGACCCCACGATGCGGTCCAGCTCCTCGTCGCTGACGTCGGTCACCGGCAGCTCACCCACCAGGTACACCGCGTCCTCGGGCCCCAGCGCGAACGACATCTGTCGCAGGTCGCCGTTACGTCGCAACAGGTACTCGTACGTTGCCTCGATATTGGTCTCCGGCGCGGGCATCACCTGCGCCTCGTGATGCAGCGTGCGTTGACGCACGGTGAGCCACACCGTGACGAAGTCCTTCTCGTCACCGGACAGTCGCAGGTACCAGCGATCCCCGTCCTCGGCGCGGTCGAGCGCCACCAATGCGCCGCCCTCGGCCAGGCGGGCCTGGGCCCACGACTCCACCACGGCGCGACAGCGCGACAGCTCGGCGACATCGGCGATGCGGGGGACGGGCACGGCGACTACGAGCGCCGGGCCGTCAGCGGCACTCGACCAGGTTCCCGACAGCGAGCTCTTCGTAGGTGACCCGCAGCACCGCCGCCGCCTGGGCCCAGGTGTAGCGACCGGCCCGCACCACCGCGGCCGTGCCCAGCCGCTCGGCCAGGAGCGGATCGTCGAGGATCCGGCCTGCGGCTTCGGCAAAGGCCTCCGGCGTTGCCTCGTCCACCAGATAGCCGGTGCGCCCGTCGTCGACCAGCGTGGTGAGCCCGCCCACGGCGGCGGCCACCACCGGCGTGCCGCAGGCGGCCGCCTCCAGAGCCACCAGGCCGAACGACTCGGAGCGGCTGGGGACGACGCACACGTCGGCGGCCCGGTAGTAGGTGGACAGCAACTCGTGGGGCTGCGGCTCCACGAACCAGACGCGGTCGCGTAGGCCCGAGGACTCGACGAGCTTCTCGATGTCGACGCGGTAGGCGTCGCCGCGCGGCCCACTTGGACCGCCCACCACCACCAGATGCGCGTCGCGCCGCGCGCCGAGGGCGGCCACCGCCACCTCGAGGCGCTTCAAGGGTTGGAGTCGGCCGACGAAGAGCAACAAGGGAACGTCCTGCGGGAGCCCGAGGGCGCGCCGGGCCTGGGGCCGGTAGCCGGGACCGAAGAAAGCGTGGTCGACACCAGGTGCCACCACGCGCACGCGCCCGGCATCGGCGTCGTAGAGCTCGGCCAGTTGCTCCGCCTCGACCGTGCACGACGCCAGCAGCACGTCGGAGCAGGCCACGATGGCGGCCTCGGCCTCGGCGCGGCGGTGCGGTTCGTCGCTCGAGACTTCCTCAGGGCTGGCCTCGGCCTTCACCCGGGCCAAGGTGTGGAAGGTCGACACCAGGGGCAGCTCGAGCTCGTGCTTGAGCCGGTGCCCGGCGATGCCCGACAGCCAGTAGTTGGCGTGGAGGGCGTCGAAACCACCGGCGCCGTGCACGCCGGCGCCCGATTCCATGCGGGCGCGGACGTTGTCGCTGAACTCGTCGACCAGCGACGGCAGGTCCTCCTTGGCCACGGGGGCGAGCGGGCCGGCGGGGACGTGGTGGAGACGGAAACCGGGCTCCACCGCCACGGTGGCGGGGAGGTCGGGCGACCAAGCCCGGGTGAACACGTCGCACTCCACCCCGGCGCGGGCCAGGGCCGTGGTCAGCTCCCGGACGTAGACGTTCATCCCCCCACCGTCGCCCGTCCCGGGCTGGGCCAGAGGCGACGTGTGCAGCGAGAGCACGGCGAGCCGTCGCACGGACGGGGAGCCTACCCGGCGCCCTCCGTCGGCCCTCCGTCGGCCGGGGCTGCCTCGGCGTCCTCGTGCTCATGACGGAACGAGAGATAGATGCGCAGCAGCGCCTGCTTCTGGTCCTCGCTCAGGTGCGGCTCGGCCAGGATGGACCGGGCCAGGTCGGTCTCCTCGTGGTTGGGCTCGA
>DATGGF010000234.1:0-3807 GCA_035308625.1 Acidimicrobiales bacterium
CACTTCTCGCGCGGGCGGCGGGCGAAGGGGTCGTACTGGAAGAGGCGCATGGCGTTCTCGTGCGTGATCTTGTTGACGTCGCTGTCGGGTACCTCGGCCAGGTACTTCATGGCGATCTCGGGCGCATTCGGCCACGTGGAATCGGAGTGGGGGTAGTCGCACTCCCAGCACACGTTGTCGAGCTCGAGGTGGTGCCGGCTCTCGACCCCGAAGGCGTCGTCGATGAAACACGTCACGATCTGTTCCTTGAAGACCTGGCTGGGGAGCTTGTCCCCGAAGCTCTGCCCCGTCCACGCCTTGTGATGGGCGTAGACGTAGTCGACCCGCTCCAAGAAGTACGGGATCCAGCCGATGCCACCCTCGGACAAGGCGATGCGAAGCGTCGGGTACTTGCGCAGCACCGGGCTGAAGAGCAGGTCGGCAGCGCACTGGATGATGTTGACGGGCTGCAAGGCGATGAGGACGTCGAACGGCGCGTCGGGCGCGGTGATGGCCAGCGTGGACGACGACCCGATGTGCAGGCACACCACCGTTCCCTCGTCGGCACAGGCGGTCCAAAACGGGTCCCAGTGCGGTGAGTGGAAGCTCGGCCAGCCCAGCTTCGAGGGGTTCTCCGAGAACGTCACGGCATGACAACCCTTGGAGGCCATGCGCCGGACCTCGGCCGCCATGAGCTCGGGGTCCCAGATGGCGGGGATCGACAGCGGAATGAAACGCTCCGGGTAGGTCCCGCACCATGACTCGACGTGCCAGTCGTTGTAGGCCTGGAGCATGGCCAGCGCCAGCTCCTTGTCCTCAGTGCGGGCGAAGAGCTGACCGCAGAACTGGACGAACGACGGGAAGCACATCGATCCGAGCACGCCGTTCACGCTCATGTCCCGCACCCGTTCGTGGATGTCGTAGCACCCCGGCCGCATCTCTTCGAAGGACGTCGGTTCGATCCCGTACTCCTCCGGTGGCCGGCCCACCACGGCGTTGAGCCCGACGTTGGGGATCTCGTTGCCCTCGTACACCCACACGTCGGTCCCGTCGTCCTTGTGGACGACTCGAGGCGCCCGGTCCTTCCACTTGGACGGGACCCGGCCGTCGAACATGTCCGGGGGCTCGACCACGTGGTCGTCGACGCTCACGAGAATGAGGTCTTCTGGGTGCATGGCCGTCCTCCTGCTGTATCGGCGGAGGCCGGCCCGGTTCGACCGGCGGTGCGAATCCGGCTCCAGCGAAGCGGGCGGCGACCGCTCCCCGTCGGTCCCCTGACTAGGCGAGCATATACCTGACATCCGTGTCAGGCACAGGCGGCCAGCGCTCCGTAAGCTGTCCGCCGCATGGCCGCCGACCCGTCTGCCCATCCCCCGGTGCCGCCGGCGTCTGTGCCGCCGGCCGAGCCCGGTGCGCAGTCAGCTCGCGGCGTGGCGGCCGTCGCCGAGGCCGACCCGGATCGGGTGGCCATCGTCTTCGAGGGCCGGCGGGTGACGTTCCGCCAGCTCGATCGCGAGGCGAACGCCTGGGCCCATGCCCTGGCACCCCACGTTCCCGAGCCCGGCATGTCGGTGGCGGTCGCCCTGCCCAACGGTGTCGACGTGCTGTCGGCATGGCATGGAGTCGCCCGGCTGGGCGCGCTGATCGTCCCGATCAACACGCGACTCACCGCCGGCGAAGTGGCCTATCTGCTGTCCGACTCGGGCGCCCGCGCCCTGGTACACGACGGTTCCGAGGCGGCGATCGAGGCGGCGGCCCAGACCACCACTCCTACTCTGACGGTCGCTGACGTCGCGGGTGCGGGCCGCGGCGAAGGGCCCGATCGGCCCCCGCGGACCGACTACATCGCCTCGCCGGTTACCACGATGACCTACACGTCAGGCACGACGGGCCGGCCCAAGGGGATCGTGCGTCCGGCCCCACCCCCGGCCGTCGAAGCGCCTCCGAGCCCATTCGCCTCGTTCTGGGGTTTCGCCAGTTACGACGTCCACCTCATGTGCGGGCCCGTGTACCACACCGCTCCCAGCGCCTACGCGCTGATGCACCTGGTCGAAGGCGCCCGCGTCGTGGTCATGGCCAAGTGGGACGCGGCCGAGGCGCTCCGGCTCATCGAATCGGAGCAGGTGACCACTTCCCAAATGGTGCCGGCCCAATTCATCCGCATCCTCGAGGCCGACTGGCAGAAGTACGACCTGTCGAGCGTCCGCAAGATCCTGCACGCGGCCGCACCATGCCCCGTCCCGGTGAAGCGTCGCATCGTCGAGGTCTTCCCGCCGGGTGCGGTGTGGGAGTACTACGGCGCTAGCGAGGGCATGGCCTCGGTGATCTCTCCCGAGGAGTGGCTGCGCAAGCCGGGCAGCGTCGGGCGGGCCTTTCCCAGCATCACCGTGCGCATCCTCGATGACGACGGCCGGGAGCTTCCTGCCGGTGAGGTGGGCGCGGTGTACATCTCGGCCTTCGCCGGTCGGGGCTTCGAGTATCACAACGCGCCCGACAAGACCCGCTCGGCCTGGCGCGACGGGTTCTTCACCGTGGGCGACATGGGCTGGCTCGATGAGGACGGGTACCTGTTCCTGGCCGACCGCCGTACCGACCTGATCCTGTCGGGGGGCGTCAACATCTACCCGGCCGAGGTCGAGACGGCCTTGATCGAAGAACCCGACGTGGTGGACGCGGCCGTGTTCGGCCTGCCCGACGAACGGATGGGCCAGCGGGTCCATGCCGTGGTCGAACTGCGCCCGGGGATGCCCCGTGACGAGGAAGAGCTGCGTCGCCGTCTGGGGCTGAACCTGGCCGACTTCAAGCTCCCCCGGACCATCGAGTTCGTCGACGAGCTGCCACGCGAGCCGAATGGCAAAGTGTTGAAGACCCGTCTGCGCGAGGAACGCACCCGGGGCCCGAGGGAGGAAACACCATGACCGAGTCCACCCATCCCGAGGTCCGGGGCGAGCCGCGGCTGCTCATCGACGGGAAGCTGGTCGAAGCGAGCGGCGGCGGATCCTTCGCCAACATCGACCCAGCCACCGAAGAGATCTTGGGACACACGGCCGACGCCACGCCGGCGGACATGGAGACCGCCATCGCCGCGGCTCGCCGGGCCTTTGACGAGACGTCGTGGTCCACCGACCACGCCTTTCGCCGCCGATGCCTCGAGCAGCTGCATAGTGCGCTCGAGTCACACAAGGAGGAGCTGCGCCAGGTCGTGGTGGCGGAGGCCGGGAGCCCAATCGCGCTGACCTATGCCATTCAGGTCGACATGCCCATCGACGACGTCCCCTACTGGGCCGAGCTGGCCGCCTCCTACCAGTACGACCAGCCGATGCCGGAGCGCCCCGTTTTCGGGCAGCGCACGCGCCGTATGGTCCTGCGGGAGGCCACCGGCGTGGTGGGGGCAATCACTCCTTGGAACTTCCCGCTGTTTCTGAACATGGCCAAGCTGAGCCCGGCCCTGGCCGCCGGCAACACCGTGGTGCTCAAGCCGGCCCCCGACACGCCGTGGTCGGCCACCCTGTTGGGCCGGCTCATCGCTGAGGAAACCGACATCCCCCAGGGTGTCGTGAACGTGGTTGCCTCCGAGGATCACATGGTGGGCGAGGTGCTCACCACCGATCCCCGGGTCGACATGATCACCTTCACCGGCTCCACCGCCACTGGCCGGCGCATCATGGCCAAGGCGGCCGACACGGTGAAGAAGGTCTTTCTGGAACTAGGAGGAAAGTCGGCCAAGATCGTCCTCGACGACGTGGAGGATCTCGGCGCCGCCGCTGGAGGCGGCAGTTTCGCGGTGTGCGTCCACGCCGGTCAGGGCTGCGCTATCACCACACGGCT
>DATGGF010000235.1:0-3250 GCA_035308625.1 Acidimicrobiales bacterium
TACGTGCAGGTGGCGCGCGCCATCGCCCACGGCAACGGGCTCACCAGCAACCTGACCGCCGGCGTGCCGCTGGTCGCCGCGTACCCACCGGGGTACTCGGCCCTGCTCGTGCCGATCGCGCTGGTCTCGGGCAGCGCCTACGCCGCCTTCCGCGGCCTGTCGGTCGGGCTCGTCGGTGTGCTCGTCCCGCTGGTGTGGTGGTACCTGCGCCGGCGGGGCGTGCCCGCGTGGGCGGCGCTCTCGGTGCTCCTGCTGCTCGCCCTCAACCCGGTCCTCGGCACGTTCTCGATGATGATCATGGCGGAGCTGCCGTTCCTGGTGCTGCTCATGGGCGTGCTGTTCGCCATCGACCGGTGGGCGTCGTCGGCACGGCTCACGTCGGCGGCCGGCGTGGCGACGATCGTCGGCTCCGCGGCGCTGGTGTGGCTGAAGGAGGCGGGGGCCGGCCTGGTGATCGGCTTCGTGCTGTGGCTGCTGCTGCGGCGCGACACCCGGCGGGCGGTCGCCCTGGCGGTCGGGTCGTTCGCCCTGTTCCTGCCCGTCCTGGTGGCCAGGCTGGCCGAGGGCGTGGACCTGCTCGGGTCGCGCTACGCCAACGAGTTCGGCTTCGCGTTCCGCGGCGGGGTGGTGCACAACGTGGTCCACGCCGTGTCGACGTACGCCAACGTCGCGCTGCCCCAGACCGTGGTGCCGACCAGCGTGAGCCCGCTGCCCATGTTCGGGTGGGCGTCGGTGACGTTGGACGTGTTCGGGACGCTGACCGCGCCGTTGGTGGTGATCGGGTTCGTCGTGTGGTGGCGGCGCCACGCCGACGTGATGTGCGTCGCGGTGCCCGTCTACGTGGCCACCACGCTCGTGTTCCCGTACACCAACGAGCGGCGGCTGATCCTCATCCTCCCGTTCGTGCTGGCGTGGTACGTGCTCGGGTGGGCCGCGGCGGCCGCCCGGGTGGCCCCCCGGTTGCACGCGGCGGCCCGGCCGGTCGTGTGGGCGTTGCCGCTCGTGTCGCTGGTGGTCCTGCTGCCGCAGTTCGGGCGTGACTACCTCTACGACCTGGGGCACGGGTCGTCCCGGCCGCGCAGCGCGCCGTACACGCGCTTGCTCGCAGCGTTGGGCAGCCCCCGCGACCTGGTCGAGACCGACTACGTGTGGACCACGAGCCTGTTCACCGGCCACCGGACGGCCCCCGGCGCGTTCTACCTGGCGCGCAGCTGCGCACCGAGCGCGCTGGCCGCCGGCCTGGCGCGCGACCGGCCGTCGTTCCTGCTGAGCGCCGCGCTCGCCAACACGCCGGGGCCCGGGAGCCCGTGCCTGCTCGCGTACACGGCCGGCCTCCCGTCGGCCGTCCGCATCTTCCGCACCGCGTTCGACGACGCCTCGGTGTTCGAGTTCGTCGGGCCGGGCACGCCGCACCCGACGCTGGCCGACCTGACCGGCCCGGTCCAGCCGGCCGGGGCGAAGGTGGGGATCTTCCAGGCCCTGCCCCAGGGCCCGGGCGACCCCGGGGGCCCGTACCCGATCGTCACGCCCGTCGGCGGGACGGCGGTGGTGACGTGGGACTGGGGCGCGCCCCGGCGCGTGTCGCAGGTCACCCTGGGGCAGGCGTTCGCCCCCCAGGGCCTGGTCACGTCGGTCTCCGTGCAGCTCCGGGGGACCGACGGTCGGTGGACGACGGTCGCCTCGGCGGCCGGAGCCGTCGGCGACGGAGGCGTGGTGCCGTACCTGCTGCAGCCCCTGTCGGTGACGGCCAGCGCCCTTCGCGTCGAGGTCCGCACGGCCGCCGACACGCCGGTCTACCTCCTCGACACCCACGCCCTGGGGTCGTAGGACCCCGGGCGATCTGCCCGAATTGCCCGGGTTCTCCGCGGTGGCGCCGGCCAATCTGGTCACTGTCCGCTTTTCTCCGGGCGGTCGCGGCCGAGCCTTCGCAGGGTCTTCACAGAGAAGGCGGGGCTGTCGCTCAGGTCAGGGGGGTAGACACGGAGCATGCGAGTACTTGTGCTGGGTGGGGATGGCTTCTTGGGGTGGCCCTCGGCGCTGCACCTGTCGGCGGCCGGCCACACCGTGGCGGTGGCCGACTCGGGGCTGCGCCGGGCCTACGACGTGGAGCTGGGGACCGCCTCGCTGGTGCCGGTCGCCCCCCTGGCCGAGCGGGTGGCGTGCTGGCAGGCCACCTCGGGCCAGCGGGTCGAGGCCTACGTGGGCGACGTGTGCGACCCCGGGTTCGTCGACGCCGTGATGGGGGGCTTCGGCCCCGACGCCGTGGTGCACTTCGCCGAGCAGCGCTCGGCCCCCTACTCGATGATCGACCGGGCGCACGCCACCCACACCCAGGTCAACAACGTCGTGGGCACCCTCAACGTGCTCTACGCCATCGCCGGGGCGGGCCGGCCGGTGCACCTGGTCAAGCTCGGCACCATGGGCGAGTACGGCACCCCCAACATCGACATCGAGGAGGGCTGGCTCGACGTCGTGCACCACGGCCGCTCCGACCGGGTGCTGTACCCCAAGCGCCCGGGCAGCTTCTACCACCTGTCCAAGGTGCACGACTCCCACAACATCGAGTTCGCCTGCCGCATCTGGGGCCTGGCCGCCACCGACTTGAACCAGGGCGTGGTCTACGGGGCCGCCACCCCCGACACCGCCCGCCACCCGGCGCTGGCCACCCGCTTCGACTACGACCAGGTGTTCGGCACCGTGCTCAACCGCATGGTGGCCCAGGCGGTGCTGGGCGAGCCCCTCACCGTCTACGGGGCCGGGGGCCAGGTGCGGGGCATGCTCGACATCCGCGACACGGTGGCCTGCGTGCGCCTGGCCGTCGAGCACCCGGCCGAGCCGGGCGAGTACCGGGTGTTCAACCAGTTCACCGAGCAGTTCAGCGTCCGCCAGCTGGCCGAGCGGGTGGCCCGGGTGGCCGGCCCGGCCACCACCGTCGAGGAGCTCGCCAACCCCCGGGTGGAGGCCGAGGCCCACTACTACAACGCCGCCCACACCAAGCTGCTGGACCTGGGCCTGGAGCCCCACCCCCTCACCGACGCCACCGTGGCCGGCTTGCTCGAGCTCGCCGCCACTCACCGCGACCGCATCGACCCCGGCGTCATGCAGCCCACCGTCGACTGGCGCAGGATCACCAACGAGACCCGGCCTGGCGGCCCGGCCGCCCCCCCGCCCGGCGGCGACCGTCACCCCCGCATGGGCGCGTCGCCGGCCTCCGGCAGCTGAGCCTGCCTGGCCGCGGCTGAGCGCCCCC
>DATGGF010000236.1:0-2512 GCA_035308625.1 Acidimicrobiales bacterium
TTCGATGGACCAGGCGCATCTGGTGGAGGCCATGGACGCCGTGTTGCGACGTCTTGGGGGGACGGCGCGGAAGTGGCGCACCGACCGTTTGGCCACGGTGATCCGCCCCGGCACCGCCGATGTGCAGGCGTCGTTCGTTCCGGTGGCGAAGCATTACGGGGCGATCGTGGTCCCGTGTCCGCCGAGGCGGGGGAACCGGAAGGGGGCGGTGGAGTGCGGCGTGAAGTTCATGTGCGGCCGATGGTGGCGGACCATGACCGCCGCCACCGCCGCCGACGCCCAGGTGTCGTTGGACCGGTTCTGGTCGACGACGGGCGACGCCCGGCTGCGACCCCCGGGCCGCTACGCCGAGCCGGGAACCCTGGTCGAGGGGGTGAGGCCGACGTGGCCGACGGTGGGCGAGTTGGCCGACCAGGAGGTGTTGATGAACTTGCCCGCGGTCCCCTTCCCGGCCACCGTCGAAGAGTCCCGCCGCGTCGATGACCGGGCCACGGTCGCCTTCCGGGGGAACCGGTATTCGGTGAACCCGGGTCTGGGCGGCGCCGAGCTCACGCTTCGTCACCGTCTGGGGACGGCAACTTTGGAGGTTTTCACGCCTGCGGGGGTGCTGCTGGTGGCGCATCGCCTGGCGCCGCCGGGGGCGGGGATGGTGGTTCGCACCCCGGCGCACCGAGCCGCGTTGGAGACCGCCGTGCTGTCGCAGTTCTCCACCGCTCGACCCTGTGACCGCAAGGCCAACAAGCCGCCCGGGACCGCCGCCCTCGTGGAGCGGGCCAAGCTCCTAGGCCCCGCAGGGGCCGAACCGGCCGTCGACCTGGCCGCCCTGGCCGACATCGTCACCCTCGCCTTCCCAAGCAGCACAGATGTCGCTGGCGTCACCGAGGCCCCCGGCGGGCAGGTGTCGCCATGACCGTCGCGACGTCGGACTACCAGAAGCTCCGGGCCCATCTGGCGTTCCTGCGGATGACCGCCGCCGCCGAGGCCCTTCCCGGCGAACTGGACCATGCCGTCAAGGCGAAACTGTCCCACCAGGCGTTCTTGGAACGACTCTTGGCGGTCGAGGTGGCTGCCGTCGACACCCGCCGAAAGATGTCGATGACCCGGTTCGCGTCGCTGCCATCGCCGTTCACCCTGGCCGACTTCGACTTCTCCGCCCAGCCGTCGGTGGACCCCAAGCTCGTCGCCGAGCTGGGCACCCTGCGCTTCGTGGAAGACGCCACCAACGTGCTGCTCATCGGGCCCCCGGGGGTGGGCAAGACCATGCTGGCGGTCGGCCTGGGTCACGCCGCGGTGGCAGCAGGGATGCGCACCTATTACACCACCGCCGCCGACCTCGCCGCCCGCTGCCACCGGGCCGCTCTCGAGGGGCGATGGGCGACGGTGATGCGCTTCTACGCCGGACCCCGACTATTGATAATTGACGAAGTCGGATATCTTCCGTTGCCGGCCGAGGCCGCCGCCGCGCTATTCCAAGTCGTCGCGCAACGATATCTAAAAGGCAGCATCGCATTAACAACCAATTTGGGGATCGCCAGTTGGGGAAAAGTGTTCAACGACGATCCCATGATCGCATCGGCAATGCTCGACCGCCTCCTCCACAGATCCGTTGTCCTCAACATCAACGGCGACAGCTACCGGATGCGATCCCATCGGGCCCGGGCCGAAGCGACCCGGCGGGCCCTCACCACCCCATGACATCCCCGACACCAACCACCCAACGGAGGTCGCCCCTGGGACGCCCATAGACTCAACCCAAGCCCACCGACCCCCAGGGAACAACTGGGGAACTTCGGTGATCGACAGTGGGGACTTTCAGCGATCCGCAGCAATCGAGCGGGTCATGGCCTGGCACGTCCTGACGGCGCTGGGCGATGCCCTGTGGCGAACCGAAGCCGGAATCGCGTTGCCAGGAGGCGGCACCGCCACCACCTACGTTGATCGCCTCTCCGTCGAGCTGGCTGCTGTGGACCTTGACTAGACAAACTTCACAACCGCCGGGACAGGCAGCGGAGCATGGACGAACTCCGTACAGGCACCGACGTCCCATAGGGGACCTGGTACCGACCCGGCTGACCATCCCCAACACTCACGTCCGGCACGCGGGCACAGCGACTACACGAACGCCAATTGCAACGGAGTGTGCCTTGCCAGCACACTGAAGTCGTTGTCGGCTTGCAGCACTGGCACGTCGGCTCGGATGGCAACGGCACCGATAAGGCAGTCGATCAGCTTGCGGACCGTTTCGCCACCATGGCGGCAGGTCCGGTAGAGGGCTGCGGCATCCTCGTAGTCGCCCGACACCAAGTCGACGACGGACGCTCTGGCCAGCAACCTACGGAGGTCGTTGAGGTGGCGCTCGTTTCGCGCGCCAGCGAGGACCTCCATTCGGATCGGGTCGCAGGTCGCGATCTCTCCGTCGAGGAGTTCGTCCACCCTCGTGCAGATCGGGCTACCCGTGTCGCGAAGGAACTCCACCCAGGCCGAGGTGTCGACGAGGATCAACCGGTGCGGC
>DATGGF010000237.1:0-4603 GCA_035308625.1 Acidimicrobiales bacterium
CCCGTACTGCTCGCCCATGACGACCGCGTCCTCCCACGCCTCCTGCGCGGCCGAGAGCAGATCGGTCGGCACCAATTCCTCGTCGACCTTGGCCACCTCGGCCCGGTGCATGTGGAGCACGTTGATCATGGCCTCGCGGTCGGCGTGGAACCCGGCGAAGGGCCCCATGCGCGCTGCTGTCCGCGCCGACGTGGCGTAGGCGTGCCCGGTCATGAGCGCGGTGATGGCCCCGGCCCAGGCTCGCCCCTCGTCCGAGTCGTAGGGCAGGCCCTGGGCCATGAGGAGCGCACCCAGGTTGGCGTACCCGATGCCGAGCTCGCGGTAGCGCCGGCTGTTCTCGGCGATCTTGTCGGTCGGGTAGTCGGCGTTGCCGACGATGATCTCCTGAGCGGTGAAGATCACCTCGACGCCGGCACGGAAACCGTCGATGTCGAAGCTCCCGTCGTCGGCCAGGAACTTGAGCAGGTTCATGCTGGCCAAGTTGCAGGCGCTGTTGTCGAGGTGCATGTATTCACTGCAAGGGTTACTGCCGTTGATCCGCCCGGCGTTGGGCGCGGTATGCCACCGGTTGATGGTCGTGTCGAACTGCATACCGGGGTCGGCGCACTCCCACGTGGCGTGGGCGATCTGACGGAACAGGTCACGCGCCTTGACCGTGCGCACCACGGACCCGTCGCTCCGAGCCGTCAGTGACCAGTCCCCGTCGTCCACCACCGCCTGCATGAATTCGTCGGTGACCCGGACCGAGTTGTTGGCGTTCTGGTACTGGATGGAGAAGGAATCGGCGCCGTCGAGGTCCATGTCGAACCCGGCGTCGCGCAGCACCCGGGCCTTGCGCTCCTCGAGCGCCTTGCACCAGATGAAGTCCTCGATGTCGGGATGATCGACGTCGAGGATCACCATCTTGGCCGCGCGCCGTGTCTTGCCCCCGCTCTTGATCGTCCCGGCCGACGCGTCGGCGCCCCGCATGAAGGACACCGGGCCGGAGGCGGTGCCGCCGCCCTGGAGGTGCTCCATCGAGCCGCGGATGCGCGACAGGTTGACGCCGGCCCCGGAACCACCCTTGAAGATGACGCCTTCCTCGCGGTACCAGTTGAGGATGGAGTCCATGCTGTCGTCCACCGACAGGATGAAACACGCCGAGCCTTGCTGCGGTACGCCGCGGACGCCGATGTTGAACCACACCGGCGAGTTGAAGGCGGCCTTTTGCGTCACGATGATGTGCTTGAGCTCGCTGCGGAACGCCTCGGCCTCGTCGGTGTCGACGAAGTAGCCGTCCTTCACGCCCCAGTCGGTGATGGTGTCGGCCACCCGGTCGACCACCTGACGCAACGAGACCTCGCGCTCGGGTGTCCCCGGGGTCCCGCGGAAGTACTTCTGGGCCAGGATGTTGGTGGCGTTCAAGCTCCAGCTGGCCGGCACCTCGACGCCGGTCTGCTCGAAGGCCACGCTGCCGGTGCGGTAGTCGGTGATCCGGGCGTCGCGCCGCTCCCAGAGGATCTCGTCGTACGGGTGCACGCCCTCGGTGGTGAAGTGCCGCCTGATCCCGATGGCTGTGCGCTGCGGTGCGATGGCCATGCCCGTGTCCACCCCTTCTTGCTCGTATCCAGCGTAAGCACCGGAGGCGGCCGACGGGCCCGGACGGGTCCCCCGGAGGAGGGTCGGGGCCGACCCCTCTCCGACCGCCCAGACCACAAGATGTTGTGGTTCACCCGGCAGCCGCCACAAGATGCGGAGGTCATTACACCATTGTAGTTACGGGGGTGTCAACGGGTCCCGGCTGGCTCCGGCCCTGGTCGGAGGCCGCTCGCGATGGTTTGCATCGGGACCCGTGGGGCGGGCACCGGGGCGGCCCCCGGAGCGACGGTTAGCGTCCCCCACCGTGGCCTGTCTGCTCGCCGTGGACGCCGGGACAACCGGCGTCCGGGCCCTGGCCGTGGACGAAGCGGGCCGGGTCGTCGACGTGGCATATCGGGAGCTCACCCAGTACTTCCCGCGCCCGGGCTGGGTGGAGCACGACGCCACCGAGATCTGGGCCCACGTGGTCGCCACCCTCGCCGAAGTAGCCGGCCGACAGGAGGGCGGCCGCGCGGTGGCTGCGATCGGGATCACCAACCAGCGCGAGACGGTCGTGGCTTGGGACCGCTCGAACGGCCTCCCCCGGCACCGGGCCATCGTGTGGCAGGACCGGCGCACGGCGGCGACGTGCGAACGACTCGAGTCCGACGGACAGCTCCCCCTGGTCCGCCGCACCACGGGCTTGGTGCTCGACCCGTACTTCTCCGCCACCAAGATGGCGTGGCTCTTGAACGACGGCGAGGTGACGGTCGACGCGGACCTCGTCCTCGGGACCGTCGACGCCTGGGTGGCCTGGAATCTCACCGGTGGCCCGCAAGGCGGTGTCCTCGTCACCGATCCCTCGAACGCCAGCCGCACCCTCCTCTACGACATTGGCCAAGGCCAGTGGTCCGACGAGTTGGCGGCCCTGTTCGGCGTGCCCCTGAGCGTGCTCCCCGACGTCGTGCCCACTTGCGGTCGGTTCGGTGCCATTGCCGGTGATGTCGTCGCGGCGGCACCGAAATTGGGCGGCATTCCCGTCAGTTCCATGGCCGGCGATCAGCAGTCGGCGCTGTTCGGCCAGGCGTGCTTCGCTCCGGGCATGGCCAAGGCCACCTACGGCACTGGCACCTTCATCCTGGTCAACGCGGGCGAGCAGATGCCGGCGCCGGCCGAGGGGCTGCTCACCACCGTGGCGTGGGATCTCGGCGCCTTCGGAGGTGACCAGGCGCGGAGCTACGCGCTCGAAGGGGGCGTGTTCACTTCCGGTGCGGCCATCCAGTGGCTGCGCGACGGCCTGGGCATCATTGCCGAAGCGGCGGACCTCGGGCCCCTGGCCGAGTCGGTCCCCACGACCGAAGGCGTCCATGTGGTCCCCGCCTTCGCCGGGCTCGGGAGCCCGTGGTGGGATCCGCGCGCCCGGGGCACGATCACCGGGCTCAGCCGCGGCCTCGGACGCCCCCATATCGCCCGCGCCGTGGTCGAGGCCATGGCATTCCAGGGAAGAGACGTCGTCGACACCATGCGCGGCGCCGGTGCGCCGGTGGAAACGCTGCGGGTCGACGGCGGGGCCGCGGCCATGGACCTCCTGGTGCAACTCCAGGCCGACCAGCTGCGCACGACGGTGAGCCGGACCGCCACTCCCGAAGCCACCGCCCTCGGCGCGGCCACCCTGGCCGGGCTGGCCGAAGGGGTGTGGGGATCGCTCGACGAACTGTCGTCGCTCTGGTCGCTCGATCGGGCGTTCGAGCCCAAGGCCAGCGCGGCGGCGGCCGACTCGGCCCATGCCGGGTGGCTGGCCGCCGTGGAGCGGTCCCGGAACTGGGCCGACGACATCACCGGCTGAAGCTCAGATGGACCGGCTCCATTCGACGAGCACCCGCCGGTAGGCCGCGTCCCACTCGTCGTACACGCGGCGCAACTGCTCTCCCGGCCACTTGGCCGGCAGCAGCGCAGGCGGGAGGAGCGGGTCCGCCTGGAAGTGCCGGAGCACGGCGGCCGACAGCACGAACCCGGGCGCCAGCACGTCGGGTCCGTGGGGAGGATGAGCATCGAGCTCGGCCAGCAGCGCCTTCGCCCGTCGCGCCCACGCCGGCAAGTCCCACAGTGATGCCGCCAGAACCGCGTCCGGCGAAGCGGGTCGCCCGCGGAAGATCGCCGCGTCGCCGTCGGCCACCTCAGCCGGGAGCTCCAGGGCCAGGTTGTCGGGCCGCAACCACACGCCCAGGCGCAATTCGGCCAGGCGGGCCCGCACCAAGGCGGCACGCCGCTGGCCCCGCACCTCGGCGGCCCGACCCGCGGCGCTGAGCACGACGATGTGCCAGTCCCCCGACCAGCGTCCGGTGCGCCCGGCCCGGCTGGCGGTCTGACGCGCCTGGCGCTCGAGCAGGTGACCGGCCAGGCGGTAGCGGCCGTCGCCCGACGTGGTCGCCTCCCCCGACGAGACCATGCGGCTCAGAGCCACGCGGGTGCGGTTCTCGTTGATGCCGAACAACCCGGCCACGTGCACGAGATGGGCGACGGGCAGCTCCGGCGGCGCGGCCCCCAACAAGGTGCTGGCCAGGACGGACCGGGCCGTCAGCTTACGATCTTGCACCAGCTGTCACCGTTCTGTAATGTAGCGGCATGCCCGCCACCATGGTGGCCGACGTGGCCGCCCGGCCCGAGGTCCTGCCGACCGAGCGGCTGCTCCCCACCGGCCTGGCCCGCCCCGAGCTCCGGGCGCCTCTGCGCCGCATCGCCGATGCGCGCAACGCCTGGACGATCGTGGTGCTGTGGGCGTGGCCCATCACCATGGTCGGGCTGGCCCTGTGGTGGGGCAACCCGATCGGCTATCTCATCGCCTTCGTCTTGATGGGCCCCGTCTATGTGCGCTTCGCCATCCTCATGCACGAAGCCGCGCACAAGCTGCTGTTCAGCAACAAACGGGTCAACGACTTCGTCGGCACCTGGCTCGTCGCCTACCCGGCGTGGACGCCCATCGGCTTCTACCGGCGGGCGCATTTCGCCCACCATCGCGAGGAATTCGGTCCCGACGAGCCGGACA
>DATGGF010000238.1:0-4246 GCA_035308625.1 Acidimicrobiales bacterium
AGAGCGTCGATTCCGCCCACGCACTTCCGCTGCCCGGATTGCCTACCCTCAGCTCCATCTCGGTGACGCCGGCGATCGCGTCGATCACCCAGGGCCAGACTCTTGGGTACACGGCCACCGGCCTGCTGTCTGACGGGTCGACGGTGGACCTGACCGACCTGGTCACGTGGACCTCGTCCTCGGGTCCGTCCGGACTGCTGGCCTCTTTGTCCAACGTCTCCGGCTCCCAAGGCATCGCCACGGGTCTGCTCCCCGGCGTGTCCACGGTCACCGCCACTGCCCCGACCGGGCTCCTCGGACTCGGCGGGCTTCTGAGCGGCGTCCTCGGCGGAGGAACGACGGGCACGGCCACCTTGACCGTGGTCCAGTCCACGGTTGCACCCGTGCTGACAGCCATCTCGGTGGCGCCCTCGGTGGCCTCCATTGCCCAGGGTCAGAGCCAGCAGTTCACCGCCACCGGACTGATGTCCGACTTGAGCACGCTGGACGTCACCAACCTCGTCACTTGGACAACCTCATCGGGTGCCGCATCGCTCGGGTCGACGGGGCTCGCCACCGGTGTCCTCCCCGGGACCTCCACCATCACGGCCACGGCCCCGGCCGGTCTCCTCGGCAGCCTCGCCGGCAGCGTCGTGAGCGGGAATGGCCTGCTCACCGTGCTGTCGCCGCCGCCGCCGCCTCCGCCGGTCCTGTCGCTGTCGCCGGCGTCCGGAAGAGCGAAGTCCGGGGTTGTCGCCAGCGGCTCGAACTTCGCCGCCGGCAGCCCGGTCACCATCACCTACCTGAGTGGGCTGAAAGCCAAGAAGCGCGCCAGGAGCGTGCTGTGCACGACCACGGTGGCTTCGGATGGCACCTTCAGCTGCGGCGGCAAGATCCCGTCACGCGCCCGATCCGGTCGGCGCGGAGCCCACACGATCGTCGCCGCCATCCCGTCGAGCTCCCAGCCGACGACGGCGATCTTCCAACTGCTGCGGTGACCGAGCGGGTGCCGCGACCCTAGAGACCGGACCGTCGCCCACTGGCGGGCGTCGTTCGCCCGCTCCACCAGAACCCCAGCAAGCCGAGCGCCACCATGGCCGGCATGACGACCATCGCCCCGGTGAACCCGGCGGGGGAGTGGCCCCCATGGCCGACCGTGTCGAGCAGTGCGCCGATGGCAAGGTCGGCCACGCCGAGCTAACCACGGTGCTGCCGCCTTCGCCCGATCTGTAACTGCCGGCTCCCACGTCCTAACGAACCATGCGACCGGTATCACCGCCTACCGCTCGGGCCGAAATCGTGCCTGGCACCGCTCGGGAATGCCGGGACCTGCTTGGGGCCTGGGAGACCGTCAGGGCGGTCAGGAGGCCCAGAACCGCCCGGGATCACGCCAAGCCCCTCGCTATGGGGCGGGTGGCGCAGGCCACCTGCCTGGTCTGATGTGAGGTGACACATTTTCGGCTGAGCCGTCATGTACAGGTTGTGAGCGTGTGGACGGAGCAGTCGGACGCTGAGTTGTTGGGACTGGACGATCCGGACTCCTTTGCTGAGTTCTACGACCGACACGTGAGCCAGATTCTCACCTGGTCAAGTGCCCGGGTGGGTGACTATGGCGCCGATCTGACCGCCGAGGTCTTTGCGCTGGCGTGGCGCAGCCGAAAGCGGTTCCGGGACCAGCACGATGGCTCCGCGCTGCCGTGGCTCTATGGCATCGCTCGCAATGTATTTCGGTCATCCCTGCGCAAGCGACGAGTCGAGTACGGCGCTCGGGAGCGCCTCGGCCTCCCGGTGACAGTCATGCACGCGGACTTCGAGGCCGTCGACGACCGCTTGTCGTTTCCCTCGGCCGTCCTTCGAGCAGTCGCGAACCTCCCTGAGCCCGAGCGCGAGCTGCTCGTTCTGCGCCTAGTCGAGGACCGGCCCTATAGCGAGATTGCCCTGCGCCTCCATTGCACGCCCGTCGCAGCTCGCTTGCGCGTCTCAAGATCGCTTCGCCGTCTCCATCTCGCCCTGGGAGGGCTCTGACATGACCATGCTTCAGCCTGAGCTCGAGTCATACCGCCGCGAGCTGCGTGCGGCCGTCCAGGCAGACCTCGATCGCCATCGAGGTCACCGGCGCCATGTCAGGCGGGCGGTTGCGATTGGCATGCCCGCGGGGCTGGCTGCGGCGGTGGGTCTCAGCCTCGCTCTTGTGCTCGGAGCAGGAAGTACCTTGAGTCCAGCAGACGCAGCGATCCTCGCGTCTGCTCAAGGCGCTCTCACCCCGCCGCCCGCGGGTTCCATCTTCCATGTGGCGGCCACGATCACGGTGGGATCGAGCCCGGCACAGCCCTACGAGCTGTGGTCCGCCGGAACCTCGTATCGGTTCATCAAGTTCGGTTACGAGGCCGCGTGGAACGGATCGACAATGTCCAGCTATGACGCCGCTACCAACACGATGTACGTCGGGATCTACAGCCCCCAGAACCACGCGCCGGTCGATCCGGCCGCCACCATCCGCTCCCTCATCTCGTCGGGCCAGGTGCAAGTCAGCGGTTCGGCCGTCGTGGAGGGGGTCCCTGCCTACGTCTTGTCGCTGTCGGGGCTCCCTGCTGGGGTTGCCAGCAGTGGGACCGCCGATGGGACCTATGACGTCGCCAAGAGCGACTATCGACCCCTGCGTATCGAGGGGACCACGGCCTGCGCGCAAGGACTGTGCCCGGAGACCGTGCAGTTCCAGACCTACGAGTACCTGCCCGAGACCCCTGCCAATCTCTCCCTGCTCGATCTGAGCGCACAACACCCCGGGGTGACTGTGGTGAACGCGCACGGAGTCCCCGGGGTCGGGACGTCGTTCGGCAACGATTGATTCGCCGCCACGTGCGCGGCGGCCGGGTCTCTCGAGGCGGCTCCCCAGAGCCAGCGGTCGTGGGCAGGGGCGACCCACTTGGTATTGATGCTCCTATCGATTGCAAGGGGCAGTTTGGGCCAAGAGCGGGTAGAGCTCCCGGGCCACGTAGCGTTTGAGGCAGCGGATGGCCTCCCGCTTCGACTTGCCCTCCTTGACCCGGCGTTCGACGTAGGCCCGGGTGGCGGGGTCTGAGACCATCCGGACCATCACGATCCGCCACAGAGCATTGTTGGCCTGACGGTTGCCGCCCCGGTTGAGGCGCTTTCTGACCACTGTGCCCGAGGAGGCATCAATGGGCGACGTCCCGCAGTAGTGGGCGAAGGCCCGCTCGTCTCGAAGACGCTCGGGGTTGTCGCCGGCTGCCACGAGCAACGCTCCGGCTGTTTCGGTGCCCACGCCATGGCGGGCCACCAACTCAGGAGCGGTTCGCGCCACGAGTGGCTTCAAGATGGTCTTGAGCTCCTTGAGTTCGGCCTCGAGCTCGAGGACCCGACGGGCCAGCAGCCGTAACGTGAACTTCGTGGCCCCGACCGCTGAGGTCGGGTCGCCGGGTCGAAGGCGGGCCGCGGTGCGAACCATGCGCCAGGGCGTGGTTCCTCGGAACTGCTCGCGTAGCTCCTCGGGTCCGGTGAGAAGGAGTGCCCGCATCTGGTTGAGGGCCTTGATTCGGGCATGGCGAGCAGATCGATCGGCGGTCCGCAGCGCCCGGATTGCCTCGACATTCCCGTCTCGGGTCTTCGGCTCGATGGTGGCCTCGCCCGAGAACACCGCCTTCGCTGCTGCGATGGCGTCGACGGGATCGGACTTGCCATGAGAGCGCCGACGCTGCCGGTTCGGGCAGTTGATCTCCACGACATCGACACCTTGGTCCTGGAGATAGTGGGTGAGGCCTGCCCCATAGGAGCCCGTGCCCTCCACGCCGATCTTCTCCACCTCGCCGAAACGCCGCAGCCAACGCAGCGTCTGCCGATAGCCCGCCGGTGTGGTCGCAAACGCTTCAACCCCCAGCTCCGCCCCTCGTTCGTCGAGGGCACAGACAACGTGGAGGTCGCGGTGGGTGTCGACCCCGCCCATGACTCGCCGAGCGGTATCTGTCATCGTGGTCATTGCCATCCCTTCGTCGGTTCCAAGCTGCAAGGGGTGGAACGCACGTGCCGGGACGGCGGACAAGACAGGGACGGGGCCTCTCATCCAGGCTCCTACTAGGTCACGGTTCGCCCGACCGGTGCGTGCCGCGTGGATGGTCGGGCCCGGCCGACAGTTCATTACAAGGGCAGCAATGCGCCAGCCGGTGCCGATGAGTCAGACCGGACCTGAGCATCCACGTGGCAACCCTGACATCTCTTCGTCAGGGCCCACTTCAATCATCCCTGCCGG
>DATGGF010000239.1:0-2788 GCA_035308625.1 Acidimicrobiales bacterium
CTGGTCGGCACTTGACGAGGTGTCACCGTGGCCGACCGAGCTAGCAGTGCGGGATCGACGAGCGGTGCCATCTCCGGTCTTCGCATCTCTCGGACATCATTCGTCTGGACGTTGTTGGTCGGAGCCTCCTCAGTCCTGATCGGTCTCGAGGCCAACAGTCTGGTGCTGGTCGCCTTCGGCGCGGTGGGGGCGTTCGATGCGCTGGGGTCAGCCACGCTCATGGTCCACTTCCGGCACGTGATCAGACACGAGCGAGCGTCAGATAAGTACGAGAAGTTGGCCTTGACCATCATCACGGCGGGCATGGCCGTTCTCGGGATCGGGACCGCCTCCGAGAGCCTCTACCGCCTCGTTGGGCGCTCGCAGTCGGAACGAACCCTTTCGGGCATCTCGCTGGCCGCCGTGTCCGTGGTGGTCCTGGCGACATTGACGATGCGCAAGTTCAGGATCGCAGCGCGGATCCCCAGCCATGCCTTGCGAGCCGATGGGCTCCTATCGGCCCTGGGGGCGGGCCTCGCTTTGACGACCCTCCTCGGCACCGCCACCGTGGCCGCTTTCAATTGGTGGTGGGTCGATCCCACGGCGGCGCTCGTCGTGGCCGCCGGAGCGATCGCCATGGCGCTCGTCACCCGAGCCGGTCCGCAGCCTGATTGAGCTCGAGCACTAGTGGAGGTCTCCGGCGGTTGGCTGGGCCAATGGAACAGGCGACCACCTGAACAGTCCGACCATTCGTCCCGGTTCGGTTCCTGTGAAGTGGAGGGAGAGCCGCCGTCTGTCACAGATCCGGGTCGGTTAGGCTTTCGCACCCGCCTGAGACGATCGCCGCGCCGCAAGGAGAGGTCACGAAGATGCTTGCTTGGATCGCCAAGGCTCCTCGACGTCAGATCGGGGCATGGGCCATTGCCGGCATCGCTGCGACATCTCTTTTAGCCGGCTGCGGGTCATCTTCGGGGACCAACAACACCGGTGCCGTCATCGACGGCGCCAAGGTGACGACCCTGTCGATGCAGTCGACTTCCGCGTATACGCCCCAAGCGCAAAGCGGGGGTACTGACGACTATCACTGCACGCTCTTGAACCCGCATGTCCAGCAGAACTCGTTCATCGTTGCCAGCCAGTTCTTCCCCGGGACAGGGCCGGCGACGGTGGAGGTTCACCATGCCATCCTCTTCTTGGTTCCCCCCGAGCTCGTCAGCGCAGCGGAAACAGCCAACAACGGAGGCGCGGGGTGGACGTGTTTCGGCGAACCACCGGTTCTCGGACGCGGACTCAGCCAGTTCCTGAACATGCCTTGGCTGAGCGCATGGGCACCCGGACACGGCAGGGACGTCATGCCGCTGACCACCGGTACGCCACTGGCCAAGGGGAGCCTGGTCATCATGCAGGTGCACTACAACCTTCTGGTTGGTGATCTGCCAGTGCGACCGAGTGCAGAACTGCAGACCGTGCCCGCGTCCACCAAGCTCCGACCGAGCACGATCCAACCCATCGTTGCCGTCCCCAACATCCCCTGCCCGGCCGGGGTCACGGGTCCGCTCTGCGACCGCCAAGCTGAGGTTGCCGATCTCGACCAGCGTTTCGGCGTCTATATGGGGCTGTTCGACGCGGGGATGGAGTCGATCTGCGGTGAGAACTCCGTGAATCCGCCCGTGGGTGACTCGACTTCGTGTGTCTGGCACATCGGGGAAGCCGGATACATCGTGAGGGACATGGCCCACATGCATCTGACGGGTACCTCGGAAACGCTCACCCTGAATCCCGACACTCCTCAGGCGCAGACGATCATGGACGTCCCCCAATACAATTTCCACTATCAGCGCGCCTACGACCTGAAGAACTGGGTCAAGGTGACTGCCGGCGAATCGGTGAAGGTCAGCTGCACCTATGACCCGAAGATCGCCCAGGAGCTGCCGTCACTGCGATCACTGCCGCCCCACTTCATCACCTGGGGCGACGGTTCGTCCGATGAGATGTGCCTCGGCCTGGTGTGGGAGGTTCCGATGGATCCGAATACCACCGTCGACTGGTCTCATCCCGCCGGTGGCCTCCACATCGGCGACTGAACCGATTCGGGCCGTTCGCGTCGAACGCCCCCGATAGGTGCCATCGGCGTTACCGGCCCGGCGGCAGATTCGCTTCCTGCGCGATGTACCGCGCCCGGCGGATGTAGATGACCGAGTGATACACGATCGTTCCATCCTGGAAGGTCAACTGGCCGCGGCGAATGAACCGCATGAATGACGAAGCGGCCGGTTCACCGATCCGCACGACGCCCGGGCCTCGTTGAGTCTTCATGAGCAACTTGCCCGGAAAGTGAAACGGCCAGTCGCGAAAGACATAGGCATTCTCGTCGGTGACCAACACGATCCGGTGGAAGTAGAAGGCAAGAATGCTCATCCCAAGTTCGACGTAAGAGCCGAGGACGGGAATCAACCGGAAGATGTCCTCGATGAAGCCGAGGATGAGCATGGTGGCCAGGTTGTTGTACGCGAACGCAACTGCCACCGCGCCTTCGCCGTCGATGTGAGCCCTGCGAGCCATTCGCTGGGCCATTCGCTGGTTGTAAGGACGCACCGGATACTGGCGCGCCGCCGACGAGAACGAGTCTCCGCTCATCGCGTAGCACCGGCGTAAGCCGCGGTCATCGAAGCGATGTTTATCACGCCAGGTCTCCAAATCCGCGGAGGTGAGCGGGCGCCCGGGCTGATATACGAGATGCCCGCTCAGGTCGCATCACGACGGTTGAACACGTGGACTGCGGCCCCAGCGCCTCCTGATCAGCAGCACG
>DATGGF010000240.1:0-2574 GCA_035308625.1 Acidimicrobiales bacterium
CTCGGGTTCCATGCTCGCGGCTTCGCTCTCTCGGAGGACCGTCGCGAGTCTTCCACGACCGACCGCCAAGCTCTCTCCGACGTCGCGCATGCGCGCCACCCCTCGTTACGCCTCGCCAGGGCTCAAACTACACGGGTGTGATCCTGCCGGGCGGGAGGCCTGGAGAGGCCCGCCGGGTGTGCCCTTCAGCCTGCCCGCAGGCCGGCGGCCCGGTCCATGAAGGGCTGCACGGCGTCGAAGGCAGCCGGCACCGACGAGGCGTCCATGGCGAAGAAGAGCAGCGCCAACGCGTCGGCCCCGGCCTCGGCGTAGGCCTCCACGGCGCCGGGGTCCACCGGCTGGAAGTAAGGGCACACGGTGATCTCGATGTCGTCGCGCCGGCGGCCGTTCTCGGTCAGGAGCTCGTCGAGCCGGGCCAGGGGCTCGGCCAGGTCGGCCGGGGCGCGGTTGAAGGTGTGCCACCCCTGCGCTCCCCGCGCCGCCCGCCGCAAGGCGGCATCACTCTCCCCGCCGATGTGCACCGGAGGATGAGGCTCCTGCAAGGGCTTGGGGAACATGGTGCAGGCCGGGAGCTCGTAGTACCGGCCCGAGTACGAGGACTCGTCGTCACACCACAGGGTGCGCAGCACGTCGAGGTACTCGTCGGTGCGTTCCCCCCGGCGTTCCCAGGGGACACCCAGGGCTTCGAACTCCTCGCGCAGCCAGCCCACTCCGATACCCAGGTCGACGCGGCCCTGGGACAACCAGTCCACGGTCGAGACCTCCTTGGCCGTGTAGACGGGATTGCGCTGGGGGAGCAGCACCATGGCGGTGCCGAGGCGCACCCGGGTGGTGCGCGCCGCCAGGAAGGCCAAGGTGATGAAGGGCTCGAGGAGCCCGCTCTCGGCCGGGAGCGGCATCTTGCCGTCGAGGGCGTACGGGTAGCTGGAGGCGTAGCGCTCGAAGGCGACGACGTGCTCGCCCACCCAGATCCGGTGCACGCCGCGCGCTTCGGCCTCCTCGGCCACCGCCACGAGGTAGTCGGCGGTGGCGATGGGATTGGGGGTGGGCAACCACAGGTCGATCTGCACGGCCGTCATCGAAACAGGTGGAGGCCGCCGTCGACAAGGACGACCTCGCCGGTGACGTAGCGGGCGTCGGCCAGGGCCACGATCATCTGGGCCACGTCGTCAGGGGTGCCGGATCGCCGCAACGGCGTGATCTGGCGGGTCACCTCCCGCACCACGTCCCAGTCGGCCGTCCAGGGGGTGTCGACCAGACCGGGCGCCACCGCGTTGACCCGGACCTCCGGCCCGAGCACGTTGGCCAGGAGGACGGTCATGTGGCTGACGGCCGCCTTGGAAGCCGCGTAGGGGATCGAGCTCCCGGTGGCCTCGTGGCCGGCCACCGACGACACGTTGACCACAGCGGCATCACCGGCCGCGCGCAGATGGGGGACAGCGGCCCGCGTCACCTGCCACGTCCCGATCACGTTGACGTCGAAGATGCGGCGCCACACGTCGGGCGACGCCGCTTCGAGGTCGTGGTGGGGGATCACGCTGGTGGTGCCGGCATTGTTCACCAGGATGTCGAGCCGGCCGTAGGCGGTCACCGCCGCCTCCACCAGCGCCTCGGCCTGTCCGGCGTCAGCCACGTCGGCCTGCACATAGGTGCAGTCAGGCAGCTCGGCGGCCAAGGCCCGTCCAAGGTCGACCGAGCGGGCCGAGTTGACCACCACGCGCACCCCTTCGTGCGACAGCGCGCGGGCGGTCGCCTCACCGATGCCGCTCGACGATCCGGTGACCAGTGCCACTTTGCCCTGCAGGTCGGCCATCGGCGCAGGCTATCCGCCGGGTTGGGCCGCGTCGCGGGCCGCGGCCCGCCCTTCACTAGCGTGAGCGCGATGCGACTGGTGAGCTTCGTCGAGCCCGACGGCGACGAGCGTCCCGGGCCCGATCCGTGGCAGTGGCCGGGCCGGTGGCGCACGGGGGTCGTTGTCGGCGACGAATTGGTCGACCTCACCGATCCCGAGGTGGGCTTGCCCGGCGACATGGCCGACCTCCTCGCCCAAGGTGAGGGCGCGCTGGCCCGGGCCGAGTCCGCCCCCCTCGGCTCCGCGTCGCGCCTGCCCCTGACCGGCGTGCGCCTGCTCGCCCCTGTGCCCCGCCCCCCGGCGGTGCTGGCCATCGGGATGAACTACGCGGCGCACGTCGCCGAGTTCGGCCGCGAGCCGCCCGAGCATCAGGTCTGGTTCAACAAGCAGCGGACGTGCGTGATCGGGCCCGGGGCGGCCATCGAGGTCCCGGCGGTGTCGGAACAGGTCGACTACGAGGGTGAGCTGGCCTTCGTCATCGCCCGCCGTTGCCGGCACGTGGACGAGTCCGACGCCATGTCGGTGATCGCCGGCTTCACCGTCATGAACGACGTGAGCGTACGCGACTGGCAGTGGCGATCACCTACGTGGACCATGGGCAAGTCGTTCGACACGCACGGCCCCCTCGGCCCGTGGCTCGTGACGGGGGACGAGGTTGGCGATCCCGGGCGGTTGCGCCTGCGAACGTGGGTCGACGGCGAGTTGCGCCAGGATGGCTCCAC
>DATGGF010000241.1:0-3522 GCA_035308625.1 Acidimicrobiales bacterium
CGCGCCCCCGACGATGCGGTACACGATCTCGTGTGCGTCCTCGTCGCGTCGCTCCAGGCGCTCGGTGACCTCGAGGCCCATCATGGCGATGATCCGGTCGTCCTCGTCCACCCGGCACGACTCGATCCCCGGCATCCAGCCGGCGATCCCGCCGAAGTCCCCCACCACGGCCCACACGTCGTCAACCGGCTTGGCGATCTCGATCTCTGCCCGTCCCTCGGCCACGGCCCCTCCTGTCGTCGCGCTGGCGCAGCATGCCACGCCGTGCCCGGCCGCAGCCCGGCCGTAGCTAGTCCTGGAGGTCGCCCACCGCGCCGGCCAATGCCTCGAGCTCGGCCCGCATCGAGCCGCCCGGGACGAGCGGGCGCACGACGAACTTCGAGATCCCGGCATCGACGAAGCGCTCCAGCAAGGCGCGCAGGGCGGCCAATCCTTCGGGGACGAGGTCGGTCACCGGCGCCGGGTCGCTCGCCCGACGGCGCGCCGCGATGCGTTCGGCCAAGCCGGGGGGTGCCGGCCCGCGCAGGTAGACCACGGTGGCGCCGAAGTGCTCGGGGTCGACTCGTCGTCCCGCGGCGGCGGCATGCTCCTCGATGGCCGCTCGCCCCGCCCCCGCCTCCCCGGGCGTGACCAGGCTGGGGAGCCAACCGTCGGACAGCTCACCGGCGCGCCGCAGGGCGGCCGGCGCGGTGCCGCCGACCCACACATCGAGCGGGGACTGGAGTGGCTTGGGCTCCACCCGCGCCCCGCGCAACGTCCACCGGGGGCCGTCGTGGTCGACCTCGTCCTCGGTCCACAACCGGCGCAGGAGCGGGAGCATCTCGTCCATCTCCGCTTCCCGCTTTCCCGCATCGACTCCCATCGCTTCGAGCTCGCGGCGGCGCCGGAGCCCCGGCACCACGGTGACGAGCAGACGCCCCGACGACAGCCGGTCGAGGGTGGCGATCTGACGGGCCAGGCGCACGGGGCTCTGCCCGGGGAGCACCAACGTGGTGCCGAGCTTGAGCCGCTGGAGGCGCCCGGCCACGTAGGCCAATCCCACCATGGGATCGTCGACGGCGACGGACTGCACGTCGGGCAACCACATGGAGTCGAAACCGAGTTCCTCCATGTCGGCCGCGCACGCGGCCAGCTCGTCTCCCGACACGCTGGCTTGCTGGGTGCCGATGCCGATGCGGACCTTCACCCGGCCAACGCTACCCAGGAGGCCCGCTGCTAGCGTGCCGCGCCATGGACGCACACGAGTGCGCGCAGCGCACGAAGGACGCGGTGGGCGAGGTGCCCGCCCGCTTCATGATGGACGGCGGCACCTACGAGCACGGGGCCACCCTCGGGTTCGAAGGCATCGACTTCTACTTCCTCGGCCGGGGTGGCGCGCTCGGGGACGTGGACGGGCCCGTGGTGGCGGCCGCCTTCGTCTTCTTCAACCCGGCCACGGTGGAGGAGTCGTGGGAGCGCGGGCGCAAGGCGTGCGCCCCGGGTGACGCGGCGTTGGCCTTCGCCGCCGCCGGGCACCGGTGGGCCGAGTCCAAGCTTCCCGACGGCGTGGACTACGCGCGTCTGGCCGAGCTGCTCGGCCGCGTGACCGACGCCTCCTCGGTGGCCGGCGCACCGTTGTTCGCCGGGTGGATGGGCCTGCCTGAGCCGGCCTCCGCGCCGGCGCTCGCCCTTCACCGCTTGAACGCGTTGCGCGAACTGCGCGGGGCGCGCCACGGTGCGGCCGTGCTGGCCCACGGGCTCACCCCGACCGAGGCATTGTTCGTGAAGACGCCGTTCATGTCCGCGCTCTTCGGTTGGGGCGAGCCCACCGAACCCACGCCGGCGCACCAGGCGGCTTGGGCCCGCGCCGAGGAGGCCACCGACGCATCCATGGCACCGAGCTTCGGCGTCCTGAGCGACACCGAACGGGCCGAGCTGGTCGAGCTGCTCGCCCCCGTCCTCGGGCGCTGAGGAGCGGCCCGGCGGTCAGCCTTCGGCCAGCAGGGCGGCCACCTCGGCGCGAGTCGAGCCCTCGTGGGGGACGACCAGCTCCGAGGTGCGCATGTCGTCGTGGTCCAGACGGGTGCCGCTGTGGCGGATCTCGCCGATGACGTCGGCCAGCGCGCCGGCGAAGGCGGCGTCGTCCTCGCGCTCGATGGCATCCACCAGCACGTCGTCGAGCTGCTCGATGACCGGGAGATCGGCCTCGGGCACCTGGTAACGCCCCTCGCCCAGGATGCGGACGATCACGGCTTGGCCCCTTCGGTGTCGCCCGACCCGGCCGGCGGCGTCGACCCCGAGGGTAGGCCGGGGGAGGCCATCTGTGATTTGAGCGCCGCCAGCTCGTCGTCCACCTGGGACTGGTTCGACGCGGCGTCGAGCTGGCGCTGGATGTCGTCGCCGCCGCCGCCCAGCGCATCGGGCAGGGCGCCGGTGTCGATGAGCTCGTCCACTGCGCTCGCCCGCGCCTGCATCTGGGCGATCTTGTCCTGGGCTCGGTCCAAGGTGGCCCCGGCGTCGGCCATCGACTCGGAGATGCCCGACACCGCCTCGCCGATGCTGGCCTGCGCCTGGGATGCGGTGTAGCTGGCCTTGAGCGTCTCCTTCTTGGTCCGGAAAGCGTCGACCTGGGCCTGGAGCCGGGTGGCGGTGTTCTCGAGCTGCTGCTGTTGCGTCTCGACCTGCTGGTGCTGGGTACCCAGGCTCTGGAGCTGCTCGGCCAAGCCGGCCCGGCGCGACAGCGCTTCGCGGGCCAGGTCCTCGTTGCCCTGGCTGAGCGCTTGCTTGGCCTGGTCCTGGAGCTTGTCCGCCTGGGCCTGGAGCTGTTGGGCCTGGAGCTCGAGGCGCTTCTTGGCCGTGGTCACGTCGGCCATGGCCCGGCGCACCTTCTGGAGGTTCTCGGCCTGCTTCTCGTAGGACAGGTCGAGCATGTCCACCGGGTTCTCGGCCTTGTCGAGGACCTTGTTGGCCTTGGCCTGCATGATCGCCGACATGCGCTTCATCACGCTCATGGACGGGCCTTTCTGGGTGAGCGGACCCGCCTGGCTCGGCGGGCGGCCCCCGATCACAGCACGTCCGGGAGTCGGAGTCGAGGCGGGCCGGGCTCGGCCGGGGACTTCCGGCACTACCGGGACCGGGAGCGGGTGCGCAGCATCGGGACATGGCGCCCGGCATGCGAGAGCTGGTCTTCCCCCAGGTCTTCCTGCCGCGCATCGAGGGCCACCTCGAGAAAGTGGGTTTCCTCGACGTCACCCGCGACGGGGTGCGGTACGAGGGGACGTTCGCCGCCCACGTGGACCGCGTCGGTCGGCTCACCCGGGCGCTCAGGTCCGAGCTGGGTGTGGGGCACGAGGACCGATTCGCGGTGTTGGCCATGAACGGCCACGAATTCATCGAGCTGTACCACGCGGCCCTGTTCGGCGCGGGCATCGTCGTCCCGCTCAACATCCGCTTCAGCGCGGCCGAGCTCGGATACGTGCTGGCCGATGCGGGGACGAAGGTGGTCTTCACCGACCCCGTCTTCGTCGCGTTGGTGGAACAGGC
>DATGGF010000242.1:0-4122 GCA_035308625.1 Acidimicrobiales bacterium
TCGACCAGTCCCCACACATCGTGGGGCTCGAAGCGCGGCACCAGCACGATGCGGTTGCCCACGAAGCTCTGGCCCATGACGGCCCACTGACTGGCGCCGTGCATGAGCGGGGCCACTGGCAGAAAGACGAGCTGGCCACCCATGGCCTGGCCCTTTTCCACCATCTGCTCCGGCCGGACCACCCGTTCACCCGACAGCGCGTCGATGCCGCCGCCCAGCGCGTAGAAGACGTTGCGGTGCGGCCAGACCACGCCCTTGGGGAGACCGGTCGTCCCGCCGGTGTAGAGGATGTACAGGTCATCGCCCGAACGCGGCGCGAAGTCGCGCTCGGGCGAGGCACTGCGCAGCGCCTCTTCGTAGTCCACCGCGCTCGTGACGGGGTCGGGCTCCTGGCTGTCGTCGTCGACGACCACCACGTGGCGCAGGTCCGGCAGCTCGGGCAGGAGCTCGGCTACCGCCGGGGAGAACTGCCGCTGGTGCACGAGCGCCTTCAGATCGGCGTTGGCGAACAGATAGCGCAACTCGTCATGTACGTAGCGGTAGTTGATGTTCACCCACACGGCGCGGAGTTTGAAGACGGCCCATGCCGTCTCGACCCACTCCGTCGAATTGAAGGCGTAGATGCCCACGTGGTCGCCCTGGCCGATGCCCTGGGCGGCGAGATGGTGGGCCAGGCGGTTGGCCCGGGCGTCGAGTTCGGCGTACGTGAGGCGCTTGCCGTCGGCGACCAGGTACTCCCGCTCGGGGAAGGCGTCGACGGAAGCCTCGAAGAGGTCGGCGAGGTTGAACTCCATCGGCGCCACGCTAGACCGAAACTAGAACGGGTTCCCGTTCGCCTCGAGAGCGGCAGGCTCAGGAGAGCTCGAGCCGCCGCCGCTCGGCTGAGAGCGCCTCGGCCACCGACGCGGCGATGCCGGGCCCGTCGAGGCCCAGGTTGCTCAAGATGGCGTCGGGCCGGCCGTGCGCCAGGTACCGGCGGGGGATCCCGAGTGTGCGTACAGGAGGCAGCGGGCGTTCGATGTCAGGCATGCAGCGCACGGCGTCGACGAGGAACGACCCCGCCCCACCGACCCGCACGCCGTCCTCCACGGTGACGATGAGCCCGTGTCCCGCGGCGTCGGCCAGCATGTGCGGATCAGGTGGCGCCACGACGCGGACGTCCCACACGGTGGCGTCGACCCCGTCGGCCGCCAGCTTCTCGGCGGCCTCCTCGGCCGCCAGCTTCTCGGCGGCCTCCTCGGCCGCCTCGAGCATCTTGCCCACGGCGAGCACGCACACCGACCCGTCGCCCTGGCGCACCAGTCGGGCCGCGAGACCCGAGCCCACCGCGCCCGGTGCGGCCTGACGAGCCGGCGTCTTGGGGAAGCGGATCACCGCCGGCCCGTCGAGGGCGAGCGCCTCCGCCAGCATGGGCGCGACCTCCTGCGCGCTCGACGGAGTGAAGACCGTCATGCCCGGGATGGCGAGCGTCAGGGCGAGGTCGAGGACGCCGTGGTGGCTGGCCCCGTCGTCGCCGGTGATGCCGGCGCGGTCGAGTACGAAGACCACGGGTAGACGGTGCAGTCCCACGTCCAAGTTGGCCTGGTCGAAGGCGCGGGTGAAGAACGTCGAGTACACGGCCACTACCGGCCGTAGCCCCGCCATGGCCAGTCCGGCGGCGGCCGTGGTGGCGTGCTGCTCGGCGATGCCGACGTCGAGGAAGCGCTCGGGGTAGGCCGCCTGGAAGGGGAGCAGGCCGGTCGGGCCGGGCATGGCCGCTGTGATGGCGAACAATTCCGGCCGCCGCTCGGCTTCGTCGAGCATGGCCCGGGTGAAGGCGTCGGTGTAGGTGGCCGGCGCCAGTTGGGCCGACGGCGCCGTGCGCGACGGCTGGACCTTGAAGTCGTGCAGCCGCTGGACCTCGTCCTCCTCGGCCGGCGCATAGCCGCGGCCTTTCCGGGTGAGCACGTGGACCAGGATCGGCCCTTCCCACTCAGCCGCGTGGGCGAGTACGCGCTCCATGTCGGCGATGTCGTGGCCGTCGATGGGGCCGGCGTAGCGGATGCCCAGAGCCTCGAAGAAACGGTGGGGTGTCACGATCTCCCGCACCGCGCTCGTCAGGCCGTGGACGCTGGAGTAGGCGAGCCCCCCCACCAGAGGCAGGCGCCTCAGGATCTTGCGGGCCCGTTCCCGGGCGTGCACGTAGGAGGGGCTGAGGCGCAGGTGCGTGAGGCCTTCGGACAGGCGGGACACCGTGGGCGCGTACGACCGGCCGTTGTCGTTGAGGACGATGACGACCCGGCTGCCGGCGTGCCCGATGTTGTTGAGGGCCTCGTAGGCCATGCCGCCGGTGAGCGAACCGTCGCCGATGACCGCCACCACCCGGCGATGCGTCTCCCCCCGCAGCCGGTAGCCCTCGGCGATGCCCTGGGCGTAGCTCAATGCGGTCGAGGCGTGGCTGTTCTCGATCCAGTCGTGGGGCGATTCCTGACGCGACGGATAACCCGAGAGCCCGCCCGCCTGGCGCAGGGTGGCGAAGGCCGCCTTGCGCCCGGTGACCAGCTTGTGCACGTAGGCCTGGTGGCCGGTGTCCCACAGGATGGGGTCGGTGGGCGAGTCGAACACCCGGTGCAGGGCGAGCGTCAGCTCGACGACGCCGAGATTCGAGCCGAGGTGGCCACCGGTGGTGGTGACCGTCTCGACGATGAACGACCGGATCTCCGCCGCCAGCTTGTCGAGCTGGGAGTGCGACAGGGTGCGGAGGTCCGCCGGGTCGTGGATGTCGTCGAGCAGCATGGTCGCGGTTTTTACGCTAGCTCGCCCCCGTTGCCACAGGGACGGTGGCCAAGCCGGTGCAGGCCGCCCCGGCCAGCCCGGCCAGGACCAAGAATCCGGCCCGCAGCCCCGCCCCGTTGGCCACCAGCCCCACCACCGCGGGGCCGGCCACCCAACCCACGTACCCGGAGGCGGTGAGCGCCCCGACCACGGGCGCCGGGGAGATCCCTGCGACCGCCGCGCGCGCCGACACCGCCGACATGGCGAGCGGCCAGCACACGGCGATGCCCGCTGCCGCGAGGACCAAACCCAATGCCGCGACGACGGCATGGCCCGACAGGGACTCGAGGAGGAGGCCAGCGGCCGCGGCGCCCGATCCGGCCACCAGACCCCATCGCGGCCCGACCCGGCCGATCGGCCCGGCGCCGGCCCCACGCACGGTCACGGCGATGACCTGACCCACGCCATAGGCGCCGGCGCCCAGGAGGATGCCCGCGGCCAGCTGGCGGCGCAGGTAGAGCACGCCCCACGTGTCGATCCCGCCCTCCACTCCTGCGGTGGCCACGAAGGCGAGCGCCAGTGGGGAGAGCCGGAGCGACCGCAGCACTGACAGCGAGTGCACCGGACCCCCCCGGCGTGGCACCGCCGGAGATGTCTGGTGCTCGGGCGGCGCCGCCGGCGCCGCCGGCGCGGGCCGCGCATGCTTCGGCCAACCCTGGGCTCGGCCGATCCCGACGGCGAGGAGGAACCCGATCGAACCTGAGGTCACCCAGCTCCAGTGCCAGGTGTGATGGGAGCCGATGAGGACGCCGGCCAGGGCCGCGCCGCACAGCGCCCCGCAATTGAAGAGCGCGTGGAACTGCATCATGCGGCGGGCATCCCCGCCCACCCCGGCGGCGGCGCCGGCGTTCATGGCCATGTCGACGAGACCGGCCGCCACCATCGACACCACGAAGAAGGCGACGAAGACGTCCCGGTCGGCGGCGATCCCGGCCACCGCGGCCGCCAGCCCCCACAGGGCCAGGGCCCGGGCCAGGAACACCCGGGTACCCCAGCGTTCGGCTGCGGCGCCGCTCGCCGCGGCGGCGAGACCTCCCACCCCGACCGAGCTCGACAGCAGGAGCCCGAGTCCGGCAGGCGAGAGGTGGAGAGCATGTTGGACGTCCGCCGCCGCCACCGCCCATGTGCCCCAGAACGCGCCGAAGACGACGAACACTGCTGCGACGGCGCGCAGCATGGGGCGCACGCCGGCCCTAGCGGGCCTTGGCCAGGAAACTGTCGGTGTCCACCACCACCCGGGTCATGCGCCCGGCGGCGATCAGCCCGTTGTTGTCGAAAGCCGAGATGGCGAAGACCAGGCGGCGGCCC
>DATGGF010000243.1:0-3347 GCA_035308625.1 Acidimicrobiales bacterium
TGCCACCCGTCCGGGAGGTCGGCGGCCACGCCGCCCGGCCGGATGTAGTTGTGGTTCATCCGCAGCCCGGTCGTCTTCTCGAAGAAGGCGAGGATCATCTCGCGTTCCCGGAAGCCGTAGATCATCATCGAGGTGGAGCCGAGGTCCATCCCGTTCGTCGCCAGCCACATGAGGTGCGAGGACATGCGCTGCAGCTCCGCCATCAGCATCCGGATCCACACCGCCCGCGGGGGGAGCTCGACGTCGAGCAGCGCCTCGGTGGCGAGCGAGAACACGAGCTCGTTCGAGAGGGGCGCCAGGTAGTCCATCCGCGTCACGTTGGTCGCGCCCTGCAGGTAGGTGAGCTCCTCGCCGGTCTTCTCCATCCCCGTGTGGAGGTAGCCGATGATCGGCTTGGTGCGCAGCACCGTCTCGCCGTCGAGCTCGAGCATGAGCCGGAGCACCCCGTGGGTCGACGGGTGCTGCGGGCCCATGTTGATGATCATGGTGTCGTCGCCCGTGCGCTCGAAGTCGACCTGGTCGGCCGCCACCGGGTGGCTTTCGGGCAGGCGCAGCACCGAGCCGAGCTCACGGCGCAGCTCGTCGGGCGCGGTTTGGTCGCGCGGGGCGAGCTCCTGGGTTCCCTCGGAGGTCTCGAGGGTGAGGTCGCGGTCGCTCATCGAGGCCCGGGCGCGGCCTTGAACTGCACCGGGACCCGGCCCACCCCGTAGTCCTTGCGCAGCGGGTGGCCCTCCCAGTCCTCGGGCATGAGGATCCGGGTCAGGTCGGGATGACCGGTGAAGCGGATTCCGAACATGTCGAAGGCCTCGCGCTCCATGGCCTCGGTCCCCGGGTAGAGGTCCCACAACGAGGCCAGCTCGGGGTCGCCCTCGGGCACCTGCACGCGGACCTTGACGCGCCGGGCCTCGTCGATCGACAGCAGCTGCGCCACGACCTCGAAGCGCTCGGGGGCGACGCCATCGGGCAGCCGACGCGGCGGGTGGGCCAGGTAGTCGACCGCGCAGAGGTCGGTGCACAGCTCGAAGCCGGCGTCGCGGTGCCGGGCCACCACGTCGTGATAGTCGGCTCGCGCCGGGAACAACACCTCCTCCGGCGTCGGGCTCACTCCGTGTCCTCGGGGATCAACGGGGCGTCCCCAATCGCACGACGTCGGAGCGCTCGGGCACCCAGCCGGCAAGCGTCTCGGGGCCGGCAGCCGGCAGGCCGCGGCGCCGGGTGATCTCACCGGTGCGGATCTTCTCGTGCAGGGTCAGGATCGAGTGCATCAGTGTCTCGGGACTGGGCGGGCAGCCCGGCGCGTACACATCGACCGGCACGATCTGGTCGACGCCCTGGACGATGGCGTAGTTGTTGAACATGCCACCGGTCGACGCGCACACGCCCATGGAGATGACCCACTTGGGCTCCATCATCTGGTCGTAGACCTGGCGCAGGACGGGCGCCATCTTCTGCGACACGCGCCCGGCCACGATCATGAGGTCGGCCTGGCGGGGAGAGGCCCGGAACACCTCCATGCCGAAGCGGCTCAGGTCGAAGTCGGCCGCCCCCACCGCCATCATCTCGATGGCGCAGCAGGCCAGCCCGAACGTCACCGGCCATACGCTCATGCGGCGCGCCCACTTGACCAGGTCCTCGAGCCGACCGGTCAGGAAGTTGTGCTGGAGGTCTTCGAGGCCCACCCGAACCTCCCGGCTATGCCGCCCGGCCGGCCGGCGGGGAGTCCGGGCCCACGCGTGTCACGGTGGACTCGGTGGTCCGCTCCGACAGCGCCACGCGCAGGCGCTTGGCCGGCCCCCAGTCGAGGGCCCCGTTACTCACCAGGTAGAGGAACGAGAAGAAGACGATGGCGGCGAACACCACCACCTCGACGAAGCCGAAGGTGTGCAGCTCCCGGAAGATCACGGCCCAGGGATAGAGGAACACGATCTCGATGTCGAAGATGATGAAGATCATGGCCACCAGGTAGAAGCGCACGGGGAAGCGCTGGGGCGGCTCGACGTCGGGGACGATCCCGCACTCGTAGGGCGCCACCTTGGCCGCGGTGGGCCGCTTGCGCGGCGCGAGGAGCGACGACGCCACGAAGGACAACGCCGCGAAGACGATGCTCAAGGCGAGCAGCAGGACGATCGGCAGGTAGTCGGCCATGGCCGTTTTGGGTTCTAGCACGCGCTCGTTACCGCAGGCACATTCTCCGGGGCCCTGCGCCGGCCGCTGCGGCCGCGTGTTTTCGGCCCCTTGGGCTGACGCGGACGGCGGGCCCGGAGCCCCCGGCCGCCGCTCGCCCCGATGGGCGTCCCCGGCAACACCGGACGTACCATCGCAGCGTGGCTGACGCGGCAGGCTCCTCCTCTTCGCGTACCCCGGGCGGGCGTCCGCCCATCACCGACGACGGGCGCGTCCACGACGTCCTGGTGGTGGGGGGCGGGCCGTCGGGTTCGGCGTGCGCCTACTGGCTGGCCGACGCCGGCTGGGACGTCGTGCTGGTGGAGAAGAAGGTCTTCCCCCGCGAGAAGACCTGCGGCGACGGGCTCACCCCGCGGGCGGTCCGCCAGCTGACCGACATGGGCCTGGCCGGCGCCCTGGCCGGCGGCCACCGCTATACCGGGCTGCGGTCGTGCGCCTACGGGATGTCGCTCGAGCTCCCCTGGCCCAACCACCCGTCGTTCCCCGCGGTGGGCTACGTCATCACCCGCCACGACCTCGACCAATTGGTGGCCGAGCGCGCCGCCAAGGCCGGCGCCATGGTGTGGCAGGGCACCGAGGCGGCCGAGCCGGTGCTCGACGCCGGCACGGCGTCGCCGTCACCGGGCCGGCTCCCCGCCTGCACCGGCGCACTGGTCGTCGACCGGGCCCGCACGACCACCCACACCCTGCGGGCGCGCTACGTGGTGGTGGCCGACGGGGCCAACTCCCGCTTCGGCCGGGCGCTGGGCACAAGTCGCGACCGGGGGCTCCCCCTCGGCATGGCCCTTCGGGGCTACTTCCGCTCGCCGCGCCACGACGACGGGTTCATCGAGTCGCACCTCGACGTGCGCGGCCCCGACGGCACGGTGGTGCCGGGATACGGCTGGATCTTCCCCTTGGGAGACGGGCGGGTGAACGTCGGCGTGGGCCTGCTGTCGGCCGAGGGCCATCACGGCGGGATCAACACCAGCCACTTGATGAGCGCGTTCATCGACCAGGCGCCCGGGTCGTGGGAGCTGTCGCCTGCCGCCTCCTGCGGACCGCCCACCGGCGGGAAGCTGCCCATGGGCCTGTCGGTGGGGCCGCGGGTGGGCCCCACCACCCTGGCCATCGGCGACGCGGCCGGCGCCATCAACCCCTTCAACGGCGAGGGGATCGCCTAC
>DATGGF010000244.1:0-4058 GCA_035308625.1 Acidimicrobiales bacterium
TGCCGTCGGGGGCAGCGATCACGAGGGCCCGGCCCTCGTCGCTGTCTCCTTGACGCGGCGCCCGGAGTCCGCAGTCGAGGCAGGCGGCGGCCACGTCGAGCATGCGGCCCAGGGATCGCCAGGTCGCGTCCGGGAGGGGACGCCCGGCGCGGTCGGCCTCGACGACCGCGATCAGGCCCAGCTCCGCGACCAGGCCGTGATAGTCGAAGGCCAGCTCGCGGTTCACTCCGCTAGGGAACGTATTGCGGGCGAGCTCGGCGGCGAGCAGGCGGGCTGACTCATCGGCCCAGGCGCCGCTCTCCTCGAACCAGGGGAAGGCCAGCGCGGCCACGAGTTGTCCGGCCGCCTCGGCGACGACGTGGTTGTTGGCTGACGAGCCACGGCTCCGGAACTCGGACAGGTAGGTCTGGTGCCACCAGATCTGCTGGTGAGCCAGCTCGCTGCGATCGAACAAGCCCTGGACGCCATCCCACCCGTCGAGCAGCCGGCGGGTCCAGACCCACGAGATCAGGCGGATGCCGAGCTCGATCCCGCTTGTCCAGTGAATCCCCGACAGGAACGGGTTTTCCTGCCACCACGACCGGAGGTGGGAAGCGGCCCGCTCTGCGTAGCGGACCTCACCCGTCACCGCGTACGCGCTGGCCAGGACGGTCAGGTGGTGATGGCGTGAGAGCTCCCAGACCTGTTTCACGTTGCCCGTGACCGCCTGGTTGCGGTGGTTGATGCCGAAGCAGTACTCGGCCTGGGGGGCTCGCCGACCGCTCAGCGGATCGAGGAACCAGTCGGGAGCCACCATGTCCTGCCGGGTGACTCCCAGCACGTCCCACCGCCCGGCCATGATCTCGTCGGCGGCCCGGAGCAGACCTTTGACATCATCGGCCGGGACGGTGTCCTGAGCTCCGGCCGGAAGGCGCGACTCGAAGCGACAGGGCCCGGCCAGCTTCGGGGCCGTGCCGCGCGGCGCCGTCGCGCCCAGCGGAACCTGCCTGGTCCGCCAGGCTCGGTGCCGGAGGACATCGGAGGACCGCCACAGTACCTCTCGCGGCGACATGCGCTGCAGGCGACGCACGTACCACGCGACGCGCGCCCGGCTGCTGACCCGGCTCGTGTTCACGAGGTGAAGGCGCTTGTTTGGTCCTCAGGCCGCATGGCCGGCGCCCACCCGCGGGGTGTCGGGCTCTCGTCCGAGCAGGCGGTCGTAGACCGACAGGTAATGCGGCTCCTGATGGCTCCAGGCCAGCTTTTCCTCGATCCTGCGCCTGCCTGCGGAACCCATGGTCCGGCGCCGGGGCTCGTCATCGATCAGGTCGACGAGCAGGCGGGCCATCTCTTCCACGTCGTTCGGAGTGACGTAGGCACCTGCCTCCGCGGCCGACGCTCGCGTCTCGCGCAGGTCGAAGGCGAGGACCGGGAGTCCGAAGGCCATGTACTCCATGGTCTTGTTCATGGTCGAGACGTCGTTGAGCGGATTCTTGGGGTCCGGCGACAAGCCGATATCGGCGGTAGAGAGGATGCCGCGCACCACCTCGTCCGGCACCCGCCCGGTGAACTCGACGAAATCCCCCAGCTCGAGCCGGTCGCGCAGCGCGACCAGCTCGTCGAAGCAGTCTCCCGATCCGATCAAGGTGAACGAGACGTCCGTGCGCTTCAGCGTGTTGACCACCACGTCGGCCATCTTGATGACGATGTCGACCCCGTCCTGCGGCCCCATCACGCCGATGTACGCGGCCAGGTGCGCGCGTCCTCGCCGGAGCGAGGGAACGGCTTCGGCCGCCTTCAGCTTTTCCGGATCGGGTCCCGTTCGTACGACGGTCACCCGATGGGGTTCGACGCCATCGCGGCCCATAACCAGTCCCCGGTACGACTCATTGGTCGACACCACGTGATCGGCCACCCGAGTGGTGCAGCGCTCAAGGAAGCGCAGGCCCCGGTACAGCACCCGGGAGCCCTCCGGGAAGCGCGACTCGAATGTCTCCGGGCAGAGGTCATGGTGATCGAACACGAACCGGGAGCGGTGCCAGAGCTTGAACAGGACACCTATGGGCCAGAAGATGTCAGGAGGGTTGCAGCTCTGGACGGCGCCGAATCGACCGCCCCGGGCGGCCTTGAGCGACAGCATGAGGGTGGCGGTAAACGAGTAGACATATTCGGCGAAGAACGAAAAGGCGCCGCCGCCCGGCGAATACGGCCGGTACTTGTAGATCTGGACTCCGTCGATGACCTGGTAGGAAGGGTCTCCCGGACCCTTGGGGCAGACCACCGCGACCTGGTAACCGGCTCCGGTCAGCGTGCGGCACTCCAGCCAGACCCGGCGGTCGAACGGCACCGGCAGGTTTTGGACGATGATCAGAATACGAGCGGAACCGTTCCCCGTCATCTCCGCTTCCAGTGTTATTGGTCGACACGACGCTCATCATGAGCACCGGAGAGACCGATTTGATACACACCCGACCGGGTTTTGGGGGCCGCCGTTCTCGGCCAGCGTTTATGAGGTGAAGGTGCTCCCCTGGTCCTGGGCCGGGAAGTTATAACCGGTGCTCTGGACGTTGGTCGCCCCGGCCTGCCAGGCGGACGGGCCGGCGACGTCGCCCTGGTTGAAGTACATGAACGTCCACGGCCCGGTGTAGGTGTTGTCCTGGAAGTGGTTGTTCTGGTTGTTGGAGATGTTGTTGCAGACGCTCCAGCCGGGGTAGGCGGACGTCGAGCTGACGATCGAGAACACGGCGTTCTGGCCGCACGAGTTGGCCTGGGTGCACTTGCCGCCGAAGACGGAATCCGACGGGTTGAACGCGAAGGAGTTGCCCTGCACCGTCACGTTCTGCGCCCGCCACTGGCACAGCGAGTTGTAATCGACCGGCGAGGTCTCCGACAGATTCTTCGCGCAGGTGGACTGCGCCTCGTTCATCCAGGTACCGATGCCGGTTCCGCTGGGCGGCGTGAGCGTCCCGGAATCCTGGCCGTCGCCGGAGTAGCGGTTGGCGTTCTGCCAGATCACCACCCCGCCCCAGTTGTCCTGGAACACGTTGTGCTGGATGTTCAGCTCGCCGGCGTAGTTCGACGGGACCGAGGAGTTGCCGCCCGACTCGCTGACGTAGATGGCCCCGGTCGGGAAGCCGCCGTTGGCCTCCCCGCCCTGGATGCCGTTGTCGACGAACGTGTTGTCCACGATGTCGGCGTTGTAGCTGACCTCATACATCAGGCCCGGGCCGTCGTTGCCCGCGAAATAGTTGCCTTGCACCAGGAACCCGGCGTTGTCGGTGTCCATCCACAGACCCGGCGCATCGATGTTGCCGTGGACGTAGTTCCCGGTGACCGTCACGTTGCCGTTCATCCAGAACTTGCCGCCGCCCTCGTAGCCCGCCTGGGTCTTCTGGGTGTTGTTGTCCGCGATGTCGTTGCCGGTGAAGGTGATATTGGTCGCCCCGGTGGTAAACGTCTTCCCGTAGGTCGCGTTGACGTAGCTGTACCCGTTGAACCCGTACTCGCCGTTGTCGGCCATGCAGTTGTCGGACACTGTGTTGTCCCCGCCGAGCATCATGGCCGCGCCGGGGCTGTTGTCCTTCATCAGGTCGTACTTCTCGGTCCAGCCGTTGTTGCCGTTCCCGTTGACCGCGCCGGCGCCGTTGTTGGGATTGAAGTGCTGGATCGTCAGGTACTCGATGGTGACGTTCTCGTCGGACAGGTCGTTGTAGGTGCCTTCGAAGGCGTACTGGTTTTGGTTCTGCCCGTCGATGACGGCGCCGGGCGCCCCGACGTAAGTGTCACCATCGGCCGGCTGGATCTGGCCCTCCGCGCCGCTGCCCAGGGTGTGGGTGCCGGGGGCGAACCAGTAGGTCGTGTTCGGGGTGGAGAAGTTGAACGAGCCGTTGTCACCCGCGGGCACGGTCACCGCACCCGACGGGGCAGACGGGTAAGGACTGGTCGGCAGGCCGTTCTCGCACCAGGTCACCGGAGGCGACGACGGAGCAGTGCCCGACGAAGCCGAGGACGGAGGCGCCGTAGACGCGGGGGCCGTCGTGGGCGGGGCAGCCGTCGTGGGCGGGGCACTCGTGGTGGAG
>DATGGF010000245.1:0-2478 GCA_035308625.1 Acidimicrobiales bacterium
TTCACCCTCGACGCCCACGGCCGCCCGACCAATTGGAACCCCACGGGTGACGGTCGGCGCCAGCTGGCCTTCCCCATGCCCAACGACTGCCAGCTGGACAAGAAGCCGAGCCAGGAGTGGGCGGCCTCCCACCAGCAGTACGACGGGGGAACCAACATGGGATTCGTCACGTCGCCCAGCGGGCCGGTGGCCATGGGCTACTGGGACAGCCGCCATCTGCCCTTCTATTACTCGCTCGCTTCGACCTTCCCGCTGGCTGACCGGTGGTTCTGCTCGATGCTGGGCCAGACCTACCCCAACCGGCGCTTCCTCATTGCCGCCACCTCGGCCGGCCAGGTCGACGACATCCTGTCCCAGGCCCTGACCAAGGCCCCCAACGGCACCATCTTCGACCGTCTCAACCAGGCGGGGGTGTCCTGGCGTGACTACTACCACTCCACCAGCCTGCCCACCACCTTCGTGTGGTTCGGCGACTCGGCGCGCTACTCGTCCAACCTGGTGCACGTGGAGCAGTTCTTCAGTGATGCCGCCGCCGGCACGCTGCCCGGATTCTGCATCGTCGATCCCGACTTCGGGTCCGGTTCGGAGGAGAACGATCAGGACATCTCTGTCGGCGAGACCTTTGCCGCTCAAGTCGTCCAAGCAGTGATGCAGGGGCCCGCCTGGTCCAGGACCCTGCTTGTCTGGACCTATGACGAGCACGGCGGGTACTACGACCACGTGCCGCCGCCACCCGCCCTCGCTCCCGATGCCATTGCCCCGCTGTCGCCCGTCGGGCCCAACGGCGCGTCGGCATACGAGGGCTTCCGTCGCTATGGGTTCCGGGTGCCCGCGGTGGTCGTCTCCCCCTTCGCACGGCGCGACCACGTCACCCATGTGGTCCACGACCACACCTCGATCCTGGCCATGGTCGAGCGCAAGTGGAACCTGCCCGCCATGACCTACCGTGACGCCAACGCCACCGACCTGTCCGACTTCATCGACCTGTCCAAACGCGCCTTCACCGAGCCACCGGCCTTGGCTGCGGCCGGGGTGTCCGGCTGTCAGCCGGGTCAGGCCGGCTCCATCCCGCCGCCCGGCAGCGTGGTGCGGGCATGAGCGGGCTGGGTCGTCCGGCCTGACGACCCGCCCGGGGGTGCTGGCACCCCCGATCCCCTCCCGCTGGCGCCCTTTGATCGGGCCCGGGGCTCGACCAAAATCGGCAGTGCGAGAGCAGTGGACGCGGGAGAGGGCGTGACCGACCGACACCGCCCGGTACGGGCGCCATGAAGAACGGCGCATTGCGCCTCGCCGGCTACCGCTTCCGTCGCTCGTGGAGCCACCGGTGGTGGGACTATCTCGCCCTGGCCCTGCTGGTGGCGCTGGTGGGAGGAGTCGCACTGGCTTCGGTGGCCGCGGCCCGCCGGACGGCCTCGTCCTATGTGACCTACCTCGACAACACCAACCCGTCCGACTTCGGCGTCGGCACCGCGGTGCTCAACCCGGCGGCAGGAATCACGAGCGGGTACAACGGAGCGCTCGTCAGCACCATCGCCCACCTACCTCATGTGCAGTCGGTGGACTCGCAGAGCGGCGTCAATGCGCTGCAGATCGGTCCGGACGACACGCCCATACAGAACTCGTGGATGCCCATCTCGCCGGGCAACGGCCTGGGGAGCGGCGGGTGGGGCTTCAGCCAGGATCGCTACACCGTGGTCGCCGGGCGCCTACCCAACCCGAATCGAGTCGACGAGATCGCCATGCTCCCCGCCGGAGCCCGGGCCTTCCACATCCACGTGGGCCAGAGGTTCCGGATGGGGATCTACACCAACGAGCAAACGGCAGAACCAGGCTTCGGTACCAAGGCCGTGCACCCGTTCCGCACGCTCGATGCGCGGGTGGTCGGGTTGATCGTGCCCGCCTCGATCGTCGTCGTCGATACCGTCGACGCCAGCAACTCCGAGCTCGCCTACTTCACCCCGGCCTTCACCCGCCAGATACTCGACTGTTGCACGAACTACTCGTTCACCGGCGTCAAGATCGCGGGTGGGACGAAGCTCACCAGCGAGGTCGAGGCCGAGGTGTCGGCCGTGATGACGCCCGGCGCACCCCAGGCCTTCAGCATTACGAGGGCCGAAAACGAGGCCAAGGCGGCGCGCACCCTCCGTCCTGATGCGATCGCCTTGGGCGCATTCGGCGCCATCGCCGGGCTGGCCACGCTGCTCATCGCCGCGCAGTTGATGAGCCGCTCGCTCCGCCGTAACGCCAGGGACGCCACCCTGTTGCGGATGCTCGGGGCGGAGCCCCGCAGCGTCACCGCCGACCAAGTGCTCGGCTTGGTCGGCGCCGTGATGGTCGGCACCGTGCTCGCCCTGGCGGTGGCGGCCGCGCTGTCGCCCTTGGCGCCGGTCGGGCCGGTCCGTCCCTACTTCCCCAGCCGCGGCATCGCCGTCGACGGAACCGTGTTCGGCCTGGGGGGTGCCGGGCTCGTCGGGTTCT
>DATGGF010000246.1:0-3627 GCA_035308625.1 Acidimicrobiales bacterium
GTCGAGCTCGATGCGCATCGACACCGACAGACCCGCCGTCCCCACCCGCTCGTGGCCCAGCGTGCCCATGGCCACCTGCCAACCCTGGTTCTCCTCGCCGAGCCGGTAGGCCTTGGGCACCCGGGCGCCGTCGAAGAGCACCTCGCAGAAGAGCTCGCCCCCGGTGATGTCGCGGATGACGTTCACCTCCACCCCGGGCAGCTCCATGTCGACGATCAAGGCGGAGATGCCGTCGTGCTTGGCGCCGCGCTCGAAGGCGGTGGCGTCGGTGCGCACCAGGAACAGCCCCCAGCGAGCGAGATGGGCGGTGGAGATCCAGATCTTGCGCCCGGTGAGCACGTACTCCTCGCCGTCGCCCATGGCCATGGTGCGCAGGTTGGCCAGGTCCGATCCCGCCTCCGGCTCGGTGAAGCCCTGACACCAGTGCTCGCTGGCATTCAAGATCCCCGGCAGCCATCGCTGCTGCTGCTCCTCGGTCCCCCAACGCAGGATCATGGGCCCGATCTGCCAGATGCCGTTGGTGTTGTAGATGCCCGGCGTCTTGGCCTTGGCCATCTCCTCGGCGTAAATGGTGTTCTGCGACACCGTCGCCTCGCGTCCGCCCCACGACACCGGCCAGTTGATGGCCGCCCACCGGCCTTCGTGCAGGCGGCGCTGCCAGGCCTGGCGCCGCAGCATGACGCGCCGGTCGGGGTTGTGCTCGTCCCCGATCTCGCCCGACGCATTGAATTCGGGAAGGTTGGCATCGAGCCAGTCGCGCAGCTCCTGTCGGAAGGCCTCGTCCTCGGCGGTGAGCGAGAAGTCCATGGTGCTCCCTCTTCCCGGTTTTCGTGCCGCGGCGGCGCGACCGATCACGCCTAACGGCGCTGGTCGAGCACCTCGGGGTTGACGATGTTGTAGGGGGTCGCTCCGGCCAGCAGCCGGCACAGGTCGTCAGCGATGATGCGCGTGTGGTTGGCCTCGGTGTCGTAGGTGGCACCACCGATGTGCGGGGTCAGCACCACGTTCGGGAACGTGGTGAGCGGGTGGTCGACGGGCAGGTGCTCCCCCACGAAGTGATCCAGCCCGACTGCCCCCACCTTCCCCGACCGCAACGCGTCGACGAGTGCGTCGGTGTCGTGCAGCTGGGCCCGGGCCGTGTTCACGAAGACGACGCCGTCCTTCATGGCGGCGAACTGCGCGGCGCCGATCATGCCGGTCGTCTCCGGTGTCACCGGGGCGTGCATCGAGACCACGTCGGCCTCGGCGAGGAGTTCGTCCAGGGTGTGGGTGGCTTCGGCCGCGTAGGGGTCGTAGGCGACCACGTGCATGCCGAGCCCTTCCAGGCGCCAGCGCATGGCCCGTCCCACCGCGCCCAACCCGACTAAGCCGGCCGTGCGTCCGGCCAGCTGCCAGGCCCGATAGCGCTGGTAGGGGATGGTGCCGTCGCGGTAGATCTCGCCTTCGCGCACGTCGCGGTCGCCCCCGAGTACCCCGCGGGTGGCCGCCAGGAGCAGGGCCACGCCCAGCTCGGCCACCGCGTCGGCGTTGCGGGCGGGAGCGCGCAGCACCGGGATGCCGGCTTTGGTGGCGGCGGGGACATCGACGTTGTTTGGGTCACCGCGGGTGCTGGCCACGGCCACGAGCGGCTGGTCGAAGACGGGACCGGCGCACTGGTCCGCCTCGACCACCACGATGGTGGCGTTCTCGGCCGCCAGCCGCTCGGCCAGCTGCTCCGCGTTCAGGATCCGCAACGGCCGGTGGTCGATCCACGGGTCGACCACGAGATCGGCCAGCTGGTGCAACGTGTCGAGGCCTGGCCCGCGCACAGGGGCGGTGACCAGCGCCCGCAGGCGGGGTTCGGGCAAGCGGTCCTCCTGGGAGCCGTCGGGTCATGGGTGGAGCCGGGTCGTTCATAATGGCGCAATGATGACGGGCGTGTCAGGTTCGGTGACCGTCGGCCTCGACATCGGGACCACCGCCACCAAGGCCGTGGCGGCCGATGCCGACGGCCGGGTGCTGGCCCGGGCCCGGGTGCGGCACAAGGTGCGTGCCCCCCAGCTGGACCAGCTCGAGCACGACGCTGTCCGGGCGTGGCGCCGAGGGCCGCTGCAGGCTCTGGCCGAGGTCACCGCCTCGGTCCCCGAGCCGGCCGGCGTGTGCGTGGCCAGCATGGTGCCGTCGCTCACGGCGGTGGACGCGCGGGGCCGGCCGATCACGCCGGGCCTGCTCTACACCGACGGGCGTGGTCGCCAGCCAACGGCCGACGACGAGGATGGCCCCGACTCGGCCGACGTGATGCCCGACGCTTCGGGCTTTCTCCGTTGGGCGGTGGGCGAAGCGCCCGGGGCCTTCGGGTACTGGCCCGCCCAGGCGGTGGCCAACTACGCCCTCGGACGCGTTCCGGCTATCGACACCGCCATGGCCATGATGCTGGGCTCCATCATGGTCGGCGACCAGTGGAACATGGCCGAGCTCGACGCCCTCGGCGTGACGCCGTCACAGCTCCCGACAGTGGTGCCCATGGGCGGCCCGGCCGGCACCGTCACGGGCACCGGCACCGTGTTGGCCGGCGGGACGGTGGATGCCTTCTGCGACCAGATCGTGTCGGGCGCGGAACGGGCCGGCGACGTGCTTGTCATCTGCGGGGCGACGCTCATCGTGTGGGCTGTGGTCGACGAATGGAAGGAGGCGCCCGGGCTGTGGACGGTGCCGCACATGGCGCCGGGTCTGTTCATCGTGGGCGGCCCCAGCAATGCCGGCGCCCTCTTCGTCGACTGGGCCCGCAGCCTGATCCAGAGTTCCACCCGGGCTTCCGCCGCCCGCCCCGATGCCAGCCCCGTACCGGCGCGTAGCGGAGACCCCGGCCGGGTCCCGGTCTGGCTTCCCTACCTTCGCGGCGAGCGCGCCCCTTACAACGACCGGCGTCTGCGGGCCTCGGTGCACGACCTCGACATCACCCATGACGCCACCGCCATGGAACGAGGCGCCTACGAGGCGAGCGGATTCGTGGTGCGGACCATGCTCGACCGGGCCGGCATCGTGGCCAAGCGCATCGTGGCCAGCGGCGGTGGCACCCGCGTGCTCCCGTGGATGGCGGGCATGGCGGACGCCACCGGGCTGCCGGTGGACGTGGTGGGTGTGCCCGAAGGCGCGGCGCTGGGCGCTGCCTTCATGGCTCGCATGGCCGCCGGGCTCGAGACGTCGCTCGATGCCGCGGGGCGGTGGGCGTCAGTGGGGGAACGCATCGAGCCCGACCCCGTGTGGCAGGCAGCCGCCACGGAGCGCTACGCCCGCTTCAGCGCCTTGCGACCCCAGGTCTGACGGCTTGGCCTTGCCGAAGGCCTCTGCCATGCTGGGGCGAGGAGGTGCGCAGTGAGCCCGAAAGAGCCCCAGGCCGGCAAGGGATCGGACGACGCATTCGACGCCGGCGACTGGAATTTCCCCTTCGAGGCCGAGTTGCACGCGGTCGCTCCGGGTCTGCACGACGCGCAGAACGCCTGGTTGGCGCAGATCGACTCACTGACCTACCCCGACCGCAAGACGCACGAGCTCATCCGCATGGTCTGCACGGTCATCCTCCGCAACCCGCCCGGTGTGGCCCGCCACGCCATGCTGGCCGCCGAGGTGGGCGCCACCTGGGAGGAG
>DATGGF010000247.1:0-2147 GCA_035308625.1 Acidimicrobiales bacterium
TGTCGCACCTGGTCGAGGGGTCGCGACGTCGGTTCGGCGTGTCGGCCTCCGAAGTGGCCCACCACGACCGGTGGCAGCGGGCCGGACTGGCCTTCGCCTACGTGGCCCCGACTGCCGGACGGGTCGACGAGATCCTCGACCGAGTCGAGCGCTTCGTGTGGTCGCATCCCGAAGTGACGGTGTTGACGGTGCAGCGGCACTGGCTGGACCCCGACGGCTGACCCCTGACGCGCGACACTCGGGTCGACACGGCCGGCCGGGGCCGAGGGGAGGAAGGTTGGAAGCCGAGGGCACGCCGCGCTGGCGCCGCATCCTGAGCTCGATGGCGGGAGGCCCGGTGTCGGCCGGGCCCGAAGTGCTCGCCGGCCTCGCCCTCCTCGTCATCGCCGTGCCCGAGCAGCTGGCCACGTCGCGGCTGGCCGGCATGCCTCCCATCACCGGCCTCTACGCCTTCGTGGCCGGCACCGTCGCCTTCGTGGCGCTGGGGTCCAATCCCCGGCTGTCGGTGGGGGCCGACTCGACCATCGCTCCGCTCTTCGCCGTGGCCCTGGCCCACTTCGCCACATCGGGCTCGCCCCATTACGCCGCCCTGGCCGGGATCCTGGCGGTGGCCGTGGGCGTGATGGTGGCGGCCGTGGGCCTGCTGCGCTTCGGCTGGATCGCCGAGTTCCTGTCCGCCCCCATCATCACCGGGTTCCTGGCCGGGGTGGCGGTGATCATCGTCGTGCACCAGCTGCCCGACATCCTCGGCATCGCGCCGCCCGGAGGGTCCACCGTCCATCGCGTGGCCAACGTGCTCGCCCATCTCAACCGGGCCAACGGCGACACGGTGGTCATCGCCGCGGCGGTGTTCGCGGTCGTCGTCGTGGCCGAGCGCCTCGATCGCCGGGCGCCAGCGGCGCTCATCGGCCTCATCGGCTCCACCGCCGCGGTGGCCGTCTGGCACCTGCGGGCGCATGGCGTGGACGTGCTCGGCACGGTGGCCCACGGGGTGCCGCGCATGGGCCTGCACGACTTTTCGTGGACGACGCTCGGTGACGTGCTCCCCGCGGCCGCGGTGGTGGCCCTGGTGGTCATCAGCCAGACGGCCGCCACTTCCCGGGCCTTTCCCCGCGGTGACGATCGACCGCTCGACGTGGGACGCGACTTCGTCGGCGTCGGCGCCGGCAGCATCCTGGCCGGGCTGACCGGGTCCTTCCCGGTGAACGCCAGCCCCGTGCGTACCTCGGCCATCGCCGGAGCGGGGGGGCGGACGAAGCTGGCCGGGTTGGGAGCGGCCGCCATGGTGGTGTTGCTCGTCCCCGCGGCCGGCGCGCTCAAGGACGTCCCGGTGGCGACGTTGGGCGCCATCTTGGTGTACGTCGGCCTGCGCCTGTTCCACTGGCGCGACCTCAGCGCCATCTTGCGCTTCGACGTCTTCGAGTTCGGCCTGGCCCTCGTCACGCTGCTCACCGTCGCCCTGCTCGGCGTCGAGCAGGGCATCGCGGTGGCCGTGGTGCTGGCCATTTTGGACCGCACCCGTCTGAGTGCCCGGCCTAGCGTCCATGTCATGGGGAAGATCCCGGGGACGACCAGCTGGGAGCCCCTGGAATGGGCCGGCGACAAGTCACAGGAGCCGGGGATCGTGGTGCTGCTCTTCGCCTCACCACTCTTCTACGCCAACGCCGAGCACTTCCGCGCCCAGGTCCGCGATGCCCTCGATGGCGCCACCACCCTCAAGGCCCTGGTGCTCGACGTAGTGGGCATGCACGACGTCGACTACACCGGCAGCCTTACCCTGCGGGCCCTGCTCGACGAGCTCGACCGGCACCACGCCAGAGTGGGCTTCGCCCGGGCCGGAGAGCATCTGCGGGCCAATCTGGAGCGGGCCGGGCTCATGACGCGCATCGGGCCCGGGAATTTCTTCCCGAGCGTGGACGAAGCGGTCAGCGCGCTGAGCGCTCCGGGTTGACCGCGCGCAGGCCGGCCAGGCGCAGCTCATCGAAGGGCCCACACTCGACCGTCCCACCGTGCACCGTGGCCGCCACCCCGTCGGCATGGGCGCTCTCCACTCCGAGCCCGTGGAGCACGACCCTGACGCGCTCGGGCGGCGGATAGTCGCCCCGGCGATCCCACCGCAGCACACCTGAACCGCCGGCCCGGGCGTC
>DATGGF010000248.1:0-2738 GCA_035308625.1 Acidimicrobiales bacterium
CCGTTCCTTCGTCGATGACGTCATCTCCCTCGTCACCGGCTTGGAACGTGTCCTTCCCCGTGCCGCCAATCAGGATGTCGTGCGCGTTCGGGTCGTTGGCGCCGACGAGCTTCACGTGGCCCGAGCCGGCGATGAGGAACACAGTGCCCGGACCGCTGGCGACGAGTGTCGCCTTGCCCTTGGGCGCACACAGCACCGACCCCGCGTGGCCTACGAGGTTGCGGTGGCGGCCGCTCGCCACCTGCGTGCACAGGTGGCCGTGCATGACCACGGGGCGGATCGGTTGCGTGCGCGCGCCGGCCGACGTCGCCACCCCGAGCGTCGCTCCCGTGACGAGGGCGGCGACACCGAACGCCTTCAGACCCGTGCCCACCCGCACTCGACGGTTCTTCATCCCCCGACCCCCCATGGCCAGCGCCGTAACAAGGCTCGCTGACCGCATCGCCGGCAAGCTCTACCGACGCCACCATGGACACAGCCGATGCTCAGGCTCAATCGTCAAATTTGGTAACCGGGGCTAGCTGGCACCGAGAGTGGTGTGAGCGCTCGCCCCGGTGTGGGGGACCGCCCTAGATGACGCCCAACCTCAATGCATCAGGTGCGGGGGAAGACGGAAGCGAGCTGACCGGATCCGTCTTCGGTGTACGTGATGGTGCCGATCGGTGACGCCGAATGCACGACGATGTGCCGTTCGACGCGGATCGGCATCCCGGTGGCGGCGTTGAACCACCATTCCGAGGTGACGGTGCCCGACTGGGTGCCCGACAACGTTCCCGTCTGTTGTTGCTCCACCGTGAGCACCGGGACACCGCCGACGGAAAGGGTCCGCGGCCCCACGACGCGCCCGGTGGTGTACGACACCCCGGGGCCGGTGGCGGTGTTGCGCTCAGGGCAGGCCCAGCTCGTCACCATCCCGGGCTTCGGTTCCCGCGCCATGACGAGGGTGTGCTCCGGGCAGGTGACCGTGGCCAGGTTGGTGACGGAAAGGGCGCCGAAGTCCCACGCCTGAAAGTTGCGGTTACTGGGCTCCAGCAATCCCGACGCCGAAGGGCAGAAGACGTAGTCCTCCCAATGGGCCACGTTGAAGTCGACGCGCCAGCTCCAACATCCCGATGCCAGGTGGGTCACTGTGACCGGCATCACCGAGCCGTCGACCTGAGAGTTGGGCGGAGCGGAGATGTGCCCGCTTCCTTCGCCTTGCATCGTGTACACGCCGGCCTGGGGCACGCCGAAGGCCGATACGCCTGGGTCCCCGGACGAGCCCGAGCCGTGGAAGCTGTGGAGCGCGGAGCTGACAGTTTTGGCCCCGGGGTGGGTCCGCCACTGGTAGGCGGTGAAGAAGTACGCCGAGACACCGAGGACCACCACCACGACGACGCTCACGACGAGCAGCACGCGGCGCGGCCAGCGACGCCGCGGGGAGCCGGCGCCCTTCGCCGGAGCGGTCAGCTCGGGAGTGCTCTCGGCCGGCGCCCTGTGCTGCTCGATCCTTGCGACGGGCTGCTCGATCTGTGAGATGGCCATGGCGCACCTCCTAAAGGGCCAGCATCACGAGCATCGGATGACGTCCACATGGCCGAAGGTCCCCGTCGATGGGCCCGGTCACCACCGAAGCCGACCTTCGGCCCTGGCGGCCACTGCCGGTCGCACCCAGCATCAGAGCAGGAGGATGCACCCCCCGGAGGGGAGCGTGACATGAGACCCAACAAGCGCCCGCGCTGGATGCACAAGGGCCGTGGGGACGCCAGTGGCGAGCCGGTGAAGGTCGAACGGTTCGAGGCATCCCCGAGTCACGGGGAGCCGGAGCCAGACCCCGCGGCATGGGAGGCGGCTGAGTGGAAGCCGAAGCACCCCCGCCTGTGGTCCTTGCGAGCCGGGAGGGACGCGTAGCGCCGACGGCGGGGTCGGTGAGGTCGGGCTCAGCCGGGCTCGAGCTCGCTCAGGACCTCCTCGGCGACGCGGTCACCGGAGCGGATGGCGCCGTCCACGGCGCCGTGCGACACGGTGGCCGTTTCTGTACCGGCCCAGTGGACGCGCCCGAACGGCTCCCGTAACAACCGGCCCGACCGGGTGAGGGCGCCGGGCGGGAGATGCGCCAGGGAACAGCCCCGGCTCCACGGCTCGGTGAACCACGCCGTCTCGACGACGGCCTCGGGCCGGGCCGCCTTGGGCCCGAACCGGCCGGACAGCGTGTCGAGCAAGTGGGTTCGGCGATCATCGGCTGACGCCGTGGCCAGCCTGGCGGCCACCGGCCCGAAGGCGAACGAAGCGAGCACGCCGGCCGGGCCCTCACCGGGGGACGCGTCGATGGTCACCTCCGACGGCGTCCCCGCCCCCGCGCTCTGCCCACTCAAGCCGTCGTCGCGCCAGAACGGCTCGTCGTAGACGACCAACGTCTTGGTCTCGACGCCCCCGACCGCTTGCCGGTACAAGGCACGACGGTCGTCGGGAAGGTCAGGCGAGAAGGCGATGTCCAAGGTGAGGGCAGGAGGAGTGGTGACGACACAGCGCGTCGCATGCACCTCCATGTCCCCGGCGGCAAGCACCACGCCGTAGCCGTGCTGCGCGATGGACCGCACCGGGGTGCCCAGGTGGACGGCGTCGCCAAGCTCGGCGGCCACGCGGCCGGCGAACGCGCCCATTCCCCCGTCGACCAGGTTCTCCTGGGCCCCGCCTTCGATGGAGAACAGGCGCTCGATGCGGTGATGGGCATGGACCAGGAAGAGCAGGTGCAGGAG
>DATGGF010000249.1:0-13770 GCA_035308625.1 Acidimicrobiales bacterium
CGTGCCATCGATCTCTTACTTCTCTTGGCCAATCGACGCCAGGTGGTCCCATCGTTGGAGGGGCCCGGAACCGAGGGGCTCTGAAGACTCCTCGCAGCCGCGTCTAGCCGCCCGTTATGTGCCGGAATAGGTCACCCTGGCTCCGGTCAGGGGGAGGTCGGAACCCCGGCAATCCCGGAGCGGTCAGCGGATCCCGGATCAGCCCTTGGTTCAGAACGCCAGTTCTGCGGCCGGCACCAGCGTCGGCGCTCAGCGGTACTCGGGATTGGCGAAGTCGAATCGGCACCCGGCGTCCCACGCCGAGCGCTGGTTGCCGTGGGCCGGGATACCCCCGGCATCCTTGAGCTGCCTGGCCAGGTGCAGCAGGTTCCACGTCATGAAGGTCGTGTTCCGGTTGGTGAAGTCGTTCTCGGGCCCGCCCGAACCAGGGTCGAGATAGGACGGACCGGGGCCGGCCTCGCCGATCCATCCGGCGTCGGCCTGGGGTGGGATCACGTACCCAAGGTGTTGCAGCGAGTACAGGATGTTCATCGCACAGTGTTTGACGCCGTCCTCGTTCCCGGTGACCAGGCACCCACCGACGCGGCCGTAGTAGGCATATTGGCCGGCCCCGTTTAGCAGGTGCGAGTTCCCATAGAGCCGCTCGATGATCTTCGTGCAGATCGACGACTTCTCTCCGAGCCAGATCGGCGTGCACAGAACAAGGATGTCCGCTGCCATCACGCGCTCTGAGATCAAGGGCCATTCGTCAGCCGTCCAACCATGCTCGGTCATGTCGGGCCAGACCCCGGTGGCGATGTCGTGGTCGACAGCGCGGATGTGGTCGATGGTGACGCCTTGACGGCGCATGATCTCCATGGCGATGGTGGCCAGGCCCTCCGTATGGGACACCTCGGGTGAGCGCTTGAGCGTGCAGTTCACGAAGAGCGCACGAAGATTCGAAAAGTCCCAACGGCTCTGCTCGCAGAGCTGCTCCTGCATTGCATTCAGCGTCACAGCCATCACCTCCGTTGCGCTCGTTGACCTCTGGTCATGCCACCCTCACCGGTGCTACTCCTGACGCTCCCGCGGCGGATCATCTGCTGGTCCGTCGCTACGCCAACGGCGATACAGCGCCGTGAGGTCATCACGGGCTTGGGGCGACAGGTCATCCGAAGTGATCGACCCGCTGGTTGCGATGACGGCCTGGATCTGCTCCAAATACGCAGAGCAGTTGGGGCACGACCGCATGTGGGCCTCGAAGCGGCGGCGTTGACGCCGCGATAGGGCTCCTTCGAGGTAGTCGGTGACGAGCTCGACCGCCTGCTGGCATTGGAGATCCCTCTGGCGCAGGAGCCGCATGGTCAATCCTCCCCCATCACGGCCAGCAGCGCCTCTCGGAGCCGGTTGCGTCCTCGATGGAGAAGGATCCGCTGATTGCCCGCAGTGATGTCGAGCACGTCGCAGACCTCCGCGTTGGAGAGGCCTTCGACGTCGCGCAGGAGCACCACTTGGCGCTGGCGCTCAGGGAGCGAATCGAGCGCGGTCTTCAAAGCAGGGGCCCACGTCAACGCGTCCACGCGGGCATCCGCCTGCTCTCCCCACGGCTCCACGGGCGCCGCCCAGGCTCCGGACTCGTCGAAGGACGCTGCATTGACGGCGCGGCCCGACTCCATCGGCAGATGGCGATATTCGCTGGCACCTGCCGACCGGGCTCGGTTCGCCAGGATGCGGAAGAGCCAAGTCTTGAACGAGGAGCGGCCCTCGAAGCGCTCGAGGCCCCGGACCACCCCCATCCAGGTGTCCTGGACAGCTTCCTCCGCAACTGCTCGGCTCGGCACGAGCGAACGGGCGAAGCGGAGCATCGGCTGCTCGTAGCGCTCGACCAGGAGAACGAAGGCACCTTCGTCGCCGGAGCGCAGACGCTCGAGCAACTCCGGGTCGGTCTCCATGACCCGGATGGTAGAGCGGCGGTCGACAACTGTGGGTGGCGCCCCAAGTGCCATGCATGCTGGTCCCCCATCGCAACAGAGCCGTTACACGTGGGCGCCCGCGTAACGGTTGACGAAGTGACACGGACAGCACAGGTGACCATCCCCCGAGATCGAGGAGATCCCGAAATGCGCAAACTCGTCCACATCGCTGCCGGTGTGGGAGCGGCCCTGGGAGTGTCCGCCTTCGCGCCCTTGGCGGCGGCAGCAGCCCAGGGTGCGGCCGGCGGTTCTGGTGCCGACCATGTCGTCTTTGTCCAAACTGATGCTCTCGCCGGCAACCAGGTCGTAGCCTACGATCGTGCCAATGACGGCACGCTGACCTGGTCCGCAACCTACGACACCGGGGGCCAGGGTGGTCAGCTCAACGGGTCGTTGGTCGACCACCTCGCCTCGCAGGGTTCGCTCACCTACGACGCGGCCGCCGGTCTGCTCTACGCAGTGAATGCCGGGAGCAACACCGTCTCGGTCTTCGCCGTGGACGGGGACCGCCTTGTGCTCCGGCAGGTGGTGGATGCTGGTGGGACGTTCCCGGTGAGCGTGGCCACCTCCGGCACGCTGGCATACGTGCTCAACGCCGGTGGGCAGGGCTCGATCTCGGGCTTTCGCGTCGTCGGCGGTCGGCTCCACCCGATCGAGGGTTCGACGCGCTCGCTCGGGCTCACGATCCCGACCGACACCAACCAGTTCACGCATGCTCCGGGCCAGGTGGCGTTCACTCCTGACGGGTCTCAACTGGTCGTCACCACGAAGGCCAGCTCCAACGCCATCGATATCTTCGCCGTCGACCGCAACGGCCGAGTGTCGGCCGCGCCCGTGGTGAACAGCGAGCCGGGCACCGTACCCTTCGCCGTCACCTTCGACCCCAGCGGGCATCTGCTCGTGGCGGAGGTGGGAACTAACGCCTTGGCCAGCTTCTCTCTCGGCGTCGACGGCACGGCAACACTCCTCGACGCGGTTGGCACCAGCCAGGCGGCGACTTGCTGGGTGGCGTCAGCGCAGGGCTACTTCTTCACCTCCAACGCCGGCAGCCCATCGCTGAGTGGATTCGAAGCTGCTCCCAACGGGCAGCTCACCGACCTCGGCAACACCATCACCGACCCTGGCACCGTCGACGCCTCGGCGTCGAGCGGCGGTCAGTTCCTCTACGTCCAGACCGGGAAGAACGGCATTGTGGACGAGTTCGCCGTGAACACCAACGGCTCTCTCAGCGAGGTGGGCTCGGTAACGGTCCCCGGTGCGGCCGGTGGCGAGGGAATCGTCGCGAACTAGCGACCACAGCGGCCTCGGGCTATGGGATGACGATGCCGTCGGAGAAATCCGGCGGCATCGTCATCCCGACCTCGGGCATTTGAAGACAGGGAATTGCTGGGTTGGGGCTGCAGCCTGACATCTATGAGGACCGAGCCGCTGACGGTGTTGGGTCTATCCTGGCTGTCGAGTGCTCCCCATGAACCGTACCGATGTCATCCGAGCGGCGTACGAACGAATCAATGCGAGGGACTTCGCTGGAGCTGCCGGCTTCTTCGCGCCTGAAGGTGAGTTGTCTGACGTCCTACTAGAGGGCGAGGTTGTTCAAGGCCGAGATGCGATCTTGAAACAGTGGAACGAGCGCTTTGCGAACGCCAGTGTCGTCACCATGTTGGGTGAAATGCTGGAAGTCGGCGACACCATAACCGTGGTTGTCTCTTACAAGGTCTACGAACGGACCTCTGGTGCGCCCGTCGGCCAGCCCCTTATCGCCACCCAGCGCTTCAGCTTTCGCGGCGGTCTGATTGCGCGAATGGACACTACGGTTCTTGATGAGGTGCCCGAGGAGCTGAAGGAGTTCTTCGGGGTCGTATAGACCCAAAGTCGTTCATCGTGGCTGCACAGGCCACACAGAGCTTGGCTTTGCCGTTCCCCACCTAGGTCCATCGTCTGCCGTAACATTCCGAAGCGGGTTACCAGGACGGTCTGACCCCAGAACATGCTCACCGCGGCTCAGGCCAGGCCATCCTGTATTTCCTGTATTTGCCGGTAAGCGCTACCTGCCCTTTGACGTGACCTCCGAAAACGCGCTCGTGCCTACAGGTTCGGAGGGTTCTTGCCGACACCAAGGAGAAAGGTGCCGGAGGGACACATGGTGCGCAGGGGGTGGATCTTCGTCGGGGTCGTGCTGCTCGGCGGAGGCCTGGCGGGGGCCATGTGGGAGGACCCCCACCACAATGCCTGCACCGCGGGATTGGGTTCCTTCGGATCTCTGAGCGGAGACGTGGCCCGCAACTGTGGCTTCCACAACACGATGTTCCTAGTGGCGATCGCGGCGGCGTTCTTCGGGCTCGCCGTCATGGTGGCGGCCCTGCTGTTCAGGTCCTAGTCCGCACCGCCACCGCATCGCGCACGATCGGCGCGCGGGGCGCAGGTCTGGGCGGCGTCCCTAGGAGTCGAGGCCGAAGAGCTTCGTCACCCCGTGGTCACGGCCAGCTGTGTAGCCGCCGTCCACCACAAGGGCGTGTCCGGTGACGAACGAGGCGTCGGCGGATAGAAGGAAGGCCGCAGCCGAAGCGATCTCGTCGGGTTGACCGAAGCGATCGAGCTTGTGCTCCGAAGCGATCTCACGCCGGGCCTCTTCCATGCCTGGCATGCCGAAGATGCCCTGAGTCATGGCCGTGTCAATGAAGCCGGGGCAGATGGTATTGACCCGGATCTTTCGACCGGCGTAGTCGATGGCCATGTTCTTGGTCAGGATGACCACCCCGCCCTTGGAGGCTGAATAAGAAGAGCCACCCGCGGTCCCTTCGATCCCCTCGATGCTGGCGATGGTCACAATGGCGCCACGCTCCGCCTCGACCAGCTCCTGGTCGACCATCCGGGCGAGCACGTGCTTGGCCGTGAGGAAGGTCCCCCGCAGGTTCACGTCGAGCACGTGCGACCACTCCGCTGCGTCGAGGAGGTGCACGGGGCCACCGCCGGCCACGCCCGCCGCGTTGACCAAGCCGTCGACCCTCCCCCACTCTGCCACGGCCTTCTCGACCATGGCCTGCACCGAACCCTCGTCGCTCACGTCGGCCGAGGTCGAGGTCCAGGTGTCGACGGGCCCAGCCGCTGCTGTCTCAGGGCGGGGAGGCTCGGCCAGATCGGCCCCGAGCACGTGGGATCCCTCTTCGAGCAGCCTCGCCGCCGTGGCCCGGCCGATCCCCGACGCGGCACCGGTCACGATCACGTGCTTGCCCGCCAACCCTCGCATCTTCCCTCCCAGCCTCACGCCGGCACGTGCGGTTGCCGCGTCGGCGAGCGGGATGATAGGCCCCCACCGATCGCCAACCGCCGAGGATGAGGAGTACCGGTGCGCTTCGCCCTCTTCTACGAGATCCCCGTCCCCATGCCCTGGGGTCCGGACGATGAGCACATCGCCTACAAGAACGTGCTCGAGCAGGCAATCGCCGGCGAGCGCTACGGCTGGGACGCCTTCTGGACGGTGGAGCACCACTTTCTCTCCGAGTACTCACACTGCTCGAACCCCGAAGTGCTCTACGGCGCCATCGCCTCGCGCACCGAGCGCATGCGCCTGGGCTACGGGGTCCGGCTCATGCCCCAGCCCTACAACCATCCGGTGCGCACGGCCGAGTCGGTAGCCGTGCTCGACCTTCTCTCCGACGGCCGGGTCGACTTCGCCACCGGGCGGTCGGCCACCCGGGCCGAGCTCGAGGGATTCGGAGTCGATCCGGCCCAGACCCGGCAAATGTGGCAGGAGGCCATCGAGCATGTGGTGGGGTGCTGGACCAACGACGAATACGAGTTCTCGGGCAAGTACTGGAAGATGCCACGTCGTCGGGTGCTGCCCAAGCCACTCCAGAAGCCCCACCCTCCGCTGTGGGGGGCGACGAGCTCTGACGACGGCCACCGCCAGGTCGGCTCCTTGGGGCTCGGGCTGTGCTCGTTCGCCGTGGGTGTACCCGTCGAAGAGGTCAAGGCCAAAGTGGGCATCTATCGACAGGCCGTAGAGGCGTGCACCACCCCCATCGGCCAATACGTGCATGACGATGCCGCCACCTTCACCATGACGCTCTGTGCGCCGGACCGAGACCAGGCCATCGCCTTGGCCCGCGAGTCGTTCGAGTGGTACCCCAAGACCGGCGCCCGGCAGATCGCTTCGATGACCGACTGGATGCTCGAGCAGAACCAGGATCTCGGCTCGTACGCCTACGCCGCCGACTTGAAGAAGGTCGACGACGAGGGTGCACTTGACCTGCTCACCATGGAGTACCTGGTGGACGCCAACGCCTGTGTGGTCGGCACCCCAGAGGATTGCATCAAGACCTGCGAGCTCTACGAGCAGGCAGGCATCGACACCTTGTTGTGCCTAGTCAACCCGTACAAGATCCCACACGCCACGGTCATGCAGACCATCGAGCTCATGGGCACCGAGGTGATCCCCCGCTTCCGGCACTAGGGCAGGTCACCGCGTCTCGGAGCGCGTCAGAGTCCCGACCTTTGTCGGGACTCTGGCCCTCGACCTGCACCTGGCGTCAGGCCGCAACGGTCTGGTCGGAAGGGTGTCCGGTGAGCGCACTGATCCGTGGAGCCAGGCGAGCGTTCAGCCTCGGTCTCACCGCCTCGGTCATGCTCGCCGCCCTGTCTTTCGACGCCGCCCAGGGGTGACTCCCGGTTCCACCGTTACCCCGGCGCCGCTGCTCTCGACGTAGGAGTCGACCGCGCGGACATGATGTTGTCGTACTACGAGTCGTGAGTCGTCCGTGTCACGGTCCTGGAGGTCCCCTGGTAAGACCAGGCGCGCCAGAGCCCAGCAAGAAACTGGGCCGGCGACGGGGCCACTAGGTTCTCATCCGTGAATCGACCCGGGCCGAGGGGGCGCCCGTCGATCGAGGAGATCGAGGACGCAGTCATCGATGGGGACCGGCCCCTGCGCGTCGGCACAGCCGGGTCAGCCCTTCGCCAACGCACGTTTCGCATCGTCTACCTGGGAGCATTCGCGTCGAACATCGGCACGTGGATGCAGAACGTGGTGCTCGGCGCCTACGCCTACTCCCTCACCCACTCGAGCACATTCGTCGGCGTCATCATCTTCGCCCAACTGGGCCCCGCCCTGTTGTTCCCACTGGTGGGTGGCCTGCTGGCCGACCGAGTCGACCGCAAGCGGCTGCTCATCATTCTCTCGCTCGAGCAGCTCGTCTTCTCGTTCCTTCTGGCCTGGATCGTCCGCGCTCCGCACCCGTCGCTGGTGCTCGTCACCGTGACGGTCCTGCTCGTCGGGGTGGGCAGCGCCATGTTCGGGCCCGCCTACTCGGCCATCCTCCCCGGACTGGTCCGCCGCGAGGATCTTCCCGGCGCCATCTCGCTCAACGCCGCTCAGATGAACGGGTCCCGGGTCATCGGCCCGGTCATCGGCGGCGTCGTCTACCACTTCGTCGGACCGAGCTGGATCTTCGCCGGGAACGCGGTGACCTATCTGTTCGTGGTGGTGACCCTGCTCATGGTCACCCTCCCCACTGGTCCAGCCGCTGTCCGCCAAGCCAGCACATGGCGGGAGCTGACGGTGGGCCTCACCGTGGCGCGGGCCGACAGAGTGGTCCGGCGCTGTCTGGTCACGGTGTTCACCTTCTCCCTCTTCGCCTTGGCCATCATCGGCCAGATGCCGGTGGTGGCCGCCGACAACCTCGGGATCAACCCGCACTCGGCCGGCTACGGCATCCTCTATGCCTGCTTCGGCACCGGGGCTCTCCTCGGCGCCCTCTCCATCGGCACGGTCTTCTCCCAGACGTCGAAGCCCGTGCTGGTCCGCATCGGTCTGCTCGGCTACACGGCGTCGCTGATCACCTTCGCCCTGCTCCGCGACGCCGCGCCCGCGTTTCCCGTGGTGACGATCCTGGGCGCCTTCTACTTCGCCTTCATCACCGCGCTGAACACAACCGTGCAGGCGCAGCTCGACGACGCCGTGCGGGGACGGGTCATGGCCCTGTGGATCATGGGTTTCGGCGGCACCGTCGGCTTCGGCAACCTCGTCACCGGCCCGGTTGTGGCTGCGGTGGGGATCACCAACGTCTTGCTCTTCGGCGCCGGCGTGGCCCTGCTCCTCGCTTGGTACGCCGATGTCCGAGCCTCCGCCCCGTCGGCGGCGCTCCCTTGGACAGGGCCTGCGCAACAGGAACCGATTTCCGGCTGACACGATCACGACGACGACGCGAACGAACGGCACGAGCCGAGAGCGACACGTTGGTGGCCCAGGGGCGGGCCCAAGCGCAGGAGGCGCTGGCCGCCATCCGCCCGGCCAACCTGACGCCCCAAGCGCTGCAACAGCTCGAGGAGACCATCGAGGGTTACAAGCGGGCGAACACCGGACTGGCACGCGAGCTCGAGCGGGTGCTGGCCGCCATGCGCAGCCTGGCCGCTCCTCCCCCGCCACCGCCACCACCCGCCGGGCCGCCGGGCCGCCGGGCCCACCGAGCCCTCCTGAGGCTCCAGCTCCCCGCTTTCCCTTATCAGGCTGATCTAGCGCCCGCCCGGCCGAAGACGAACGTCGGGCGACAACGCGAAGGCTGGTTCAGCCGATACGCACGCCGCGGGGCAGCTGTAGCCGCGGCGTGCGCAGGCGCCGCGTCGTCACCAACAGGAGGAACCCACCGAGGGCGAGGTCGAAGCCGAGCCCGTAGGGCCACACCAACGCGGCGCGGGGGCGGTCCGAGGTCAAGGCCGACGCACCGACATCCGGGGGCGCGCGCAGAGACCGCACCGCCCGGCTGATACTCCCCAGAGGATCGAAGCCGTCGTCTTCGGAGTTGCACACCGTCTGGGTGCCACCGGACCCGACTCCGACCGAGAAGCAGTGCTGCCGGAGTGGCGCCACCGGGGCCGCGTCGGCCAGGACGACGAAAGGGTTGGGCGCCAGGATCCACCATGTGTGATCCGTGCGGGTCACCTGCTCGGTACCGGTGCCCGATCCCCCGTAGTGCACGGTCACCGTCTGACGGGTGGTCTCCGTCGCCAGCCCGAACAGCACCAGCAGCCCAACCGTCAGGGCGAACATCGAGGCGTACGACAGGACGCTCGACGTGGTGCTGCGCGCCAGCAACGAGGAGAGACCCAGGGCGATGGCGCAGACCACGCCGATGAGGAGCGCCATGACGAGGCTCACGACGAACACCCGGAACGCGGGCACCCCGCCTTCGGCCATGCACCAGACGACCAGCGGGGCCGACGAGGCCAGGAACAGACATCCTGTCCCCCAAGCGGCCAGGAGCTTCCCCGCGGCGATGTCGAAGGCGGAGAGCTGCGTCACCTGGAGCACGCCGAGTGTTCCCCGTTCGCGGTCACCGTTCACCGACTGGGACGTCAGCGCTGGCATGACGACGAGGGCCAGTCCCAGCATGAACAACTGGAGCGCGCCGTACATCACGGTGCCCCGATGCCCGTACAGAGACGAGGTGTCGGGCAGGGCGGCGCGCAGAAGGAACGTGAACAGGAGCAGGACGACGAACCAGCCACCGAGCAGCCAGCGCCACCGGCCGGCCCGGACCCGGATGGTGAGCTCGAGGCGCGCCACGGTGAGCATGCCCGTCATCCTTCGCCCCTGGTGAGTCCGAGATAGGCCGCTTCCAGCGAACTGGTCACGGGGGTGGACGCCACCACAGGGACGCCGTCAGCCACGAGGCGGCGCACGAGTTGCGCCACCTCCTCCTCGGACGCCACTTCCAGCTCGACACCGGTGGGCGTCACATCGTGGGCCAGGCCGTAGTTGGTGAGAGCAGTAGTGAGCATCGCCGCGTCGAGCGCCCGCACGCGCCATTTCTGCACTCCGATGGAGGGGCCGAGCTCCGTCATCCGGCGCTCGCCGATCACCACGCCGTGGTCCACGAACACCACCCGGTCCGCCATCTGTTCCAGGTCCGAGAGCACGTGGCTCGACACCACCACGGCGGCCCCCTCACCGGCGAGCCGCCGCAGGAGGCTCCGCAACTCGACCCGGCTGTGGGGGTCGAGGCCGGCCGCCGGCTCGTCGAGCAGCAGGACCCGCGGCGAGTGCAACAGCGCCCGCACGAATCCCAAGCGCTGCTTCTGGCCGCGCGACAGCACGTGCACCGGTTGGTCGCGGTACTCCGCCAGCCGGGCCACGGCCAGGAGCTCGGTGGCCCGAACGACCGCCCGCTCGCGTCCGAGCCCCTGGCACTCCCCGGCGAACCTGAGGTACTCCCAGGAGGTGAGGTTGTCGTAGACGCCGAAGACGTCGGGCACCCATCCCATCACGGCGCGCACCGCTCGGGCGTTGGTCTGCGGGTCGTGGCCGGCGATGCGGACGGAGCCGGTATCCAGTTGCAGCAATGTCGCCATGGCCAGCAGCAGGGTGGTCTTGCCGGCCCCGTTGGGGCCGACGAGCCCGGTCACCTCGCCATAGGGCGCCACGAAGTCCAGTCCCCGCAGCGCCTCCACGGCGCCGAATCGCCGATGGGCCCGCACCACGACCACTGCAGGGGTGGACGCGGGTGCACCCGGGATGCCACCGGTCACCGCGGTGTCGAGCGTCAGTGCAGGCCCCCTCGCTCCTGTGCGGCGGGTTGTCGGATGGATGGTAGCTCCGGGACCGGGACATTTGCGCTGGTCGACAGGCGTTTCGGGGTCGCCCGCGAAGGATGCACGGGCTCCGGGCGCCGCTGGACTCCTGGCGACGCTGCCCCGAGTGGGTGAGAATCGCCTCGGCAGACGGGAAGCCGCCATGGGCCGCGGGGGGTTGCTCATGCGACAAGGGACGAGGTCCGAGCGACATGGTCGCTGCGGCCGGCGCCGTACCCCGGCCGCGTTGGCATTGGCGTCGGCCACGATCGCGTCGGTGGCGCTCGGGACCGTGCCCGGCCTGATCGGCCCGGCGGTGGCGCAGGGAGGCACCACGCTCCCCGGCACGACGTGCCCCGCCTTCCCGGCCGACGACGTGTGGAACACGCCCATCACCGGCTTACCGGTCAACGCCAACAGCGCCACCTGGCTATCGACGATGCATGCGTCAGGCGCCTTCCTCCACCCGGACTACGGACCGTCGGGCAACGTAAAGCACCCCTACGGCATTCCGTGGCAGATCGTGAACCCGGCACAACCCCTGGTGTCGCTGCGATTCCTCTACGCCGACGAGAGCGACCCAGGTCCCTATCCCCTGTCGCGCTTCACGCCCATCGAGCACGGCTCCGACCGCCACGCGCTGATGGTCAACCCGTCGACCTGCACCCTCTACGAGCTCTTCTCCACCCACTACCACCGCCGCGGGCTGTCGCGGGCCGGATCCGGCGCCATCTGGAGCCTCCAGTCCGACGCCTTGCGCCCCGCAGGGTGGACGTCGGCTGACGCGGCCGGCCTGCCCATCCTGCCCGGGTTGGTCAACTACGACGAGGTGACGTCGGGGGCCATGGACCACGCCATCCGCTTCACTGTCGACTGCACCCAGCAGTCCTACCTCTGGCCGGCTCGTCACGAGGCGGGCCAGTCCGACCCCAACTGCCCGCCCATGGGGGCGCGCTTTCGGTTGTCGGCGAGCTTCAACCTGCCCGCGTCGCAGTGCGACACCATGTGCCAGGCCGTCGTCACCACCATGAAGACCTACGGGCTGATCCTGGCCGACAACGGGAGCAACTGGTTCTTCCAGGGGACGGCCGACACCCGTTGGACCTTCACCAATGTCGACCAGCTCAAGCAGATCCCGGCCAGCGCCTTCGTGGCCGTGGACGAGTCGTGCCTCATGGTGTCGGCTGACTCCGGCCAGGCGCGGCAACCGGGTACACCGGCCTACACGGCCAACTGCGGCTGATCGCCGGCGCCCGTGTCGTCACCGCGCCCGAGGGCGCGGCCACCATAGGATCGGGCGCCATGTCCACGCCGATGTTCGTCGTCACCCACGTCGCGCCCTACCAACACGGCCCGGCCGGCGTGCACGGGGTGCTCCCCCAGGCGGCCATCGCCCTGTCGGAGCTGGCGACGCTTGCCGGGCTCGAGCCCCGCGTGGTGACCGACCCCACCGCGCTCGACCCGGCGGACCTGGCCGGTGGCGGCGTCCTCTGTCTCTTCACCATCGGGGAGACCCCGTGGTCGGGCCCGCAACGCCAGGCGGTGGTGGACGCCGTGCGGGCCGGGCGGCTGGGGGTGCTTTCCATCCACTCGGCCTCCGACGCGTCGCGGGCGTGGCCGGAATACGGAGAGCTGGTGGGGGCGCGCTTCGACGGCCATCCCTGGACGGCGGACTTCGACATCACCGTCGTCGACCCCGCCCACCCGTCCACCGCGCACCTTCCTGCCACCTGGCGCTGGCGCGACGAGGTGTACCTGTTCGCATCGCTGCGGCCTGACGCCCATGTCGTGCTCCGGGCCGACGAGAGCACGCTCGACATGAACGTCCCCGAAGCGCGCGTCCCCGACTGCGGGTTCCCACTGGCCTGGTGCTTCACCGAGGGAAGGGGGCGCTGCTTCTACACCTCCCTCGGCCACTTCCCCCATGCCTGGGAGTACCCCATCTACCTGAACCACGTGGCCGGTGGCCTGGCCTGGGTGCTCGGGTAGCCGCTGATCATGGCCTGGACCCCCCCGCCGCGCGCCGCCTGGGTCGACAAGCTGGTGGCCTACGGCCGCGGGCTTGGTGACGACGGGCGATCCCTCGTCTCCCTCGATGCCGAAGAACTCCTGTCCGCGGGGCGCGCCGCCACCGGCCTCGACGACGCCGGCGACGACTGGTTCCGCGATCCCATGGAACGCCTGTGCCGCGCCCTCGACGACGAGGCCGAGCTTCATCTGGCCGGCCGCCTGCGCGCCCGGGCCGAGCTCCAGGTGATCCTGCAGAACCGCCTCCGGCTGGTCGACCTGTGGAAGCGGGAGCCGGCCATCGACGAGGAGGAGGTACGCAACCCCATCATCGTCACCGGCCTGGGGCGCTCGGGCACCACGTTGATGCACGAACTGCTGTCGTGCGACCCGGCCAACCGGCCGGCGCTCTTGTGGGAGCTCCTGCACACGGTGCCGGGCGGCGTGTCCCCTCCTGGCGTGGCGCGCGACGGGTGGATCAAGATCGCCGACGACGAGATCACCGTCATGGACGAGATGGTGCCGGCCTTCACCTCCATGCACGAGAACGCCGGGCACCTGCCCACCGAGTGCATTTTCGCCTTCGCCCACCAGTTTTCCAGCGACATGTTCACCGGCATCTACAACGTGCCCAGCTACACCATCTGGAAGAGCGGTGCCGACCAGACTCCCGCCTACGACTGGCACCGCCGGATGCTCCAGACCCTGAAATGGGCCCCACCCGACGGTCGCACCGGCGACGAGCGCTGGGTGCTGAAAGCACCGTCGCATCTCGGGCATCTGCCCCTGCTGTTCGCCACCTACCCCGACGCACGGGTGGTGATGAACCACCGCGACCCACTGCGGGTGGTCGGTTCGCTGGCTGACACAATCGCCACGTTGCATTGGATGCACTCGGACCGCGTCGCCCACGACATCGTCGTCGAGTTCTTGTGCATGGGGGTGGAGATCCAGATGAACGGCATCGCCGAGGTGCGTGACTCGGGGACACTGCCGAGCGACCAGATCGCCGACGTGGTCTACAAGGACCTCGTGGCCGATCCCATCGGCACGGTGAAGCGCCTGTACGACGGGTGGGAACTGGAACTGTCGGATGAGGCACTGGCCCGGCTGCACGCCTACGTCGATGCGCGCCACACCCGTCGCGAGGTGGCTGAGCACCGGTACCGTTTCGAGGACACAGGACTCGACCTGGCCGAGCACCGGGCGCTGGTGTCGGCCTACCAGGAGCGGTTCTCCGTCCCCT
>DATGGF010000250.1:0-4478 GCA_035308625.1 Acidimicrobiales bacterium
GAGGCCTGGTTCTGTTGCGCCGAGCCAACCGATGCGCAGGTCTCGATCACCGCGCCGCCACCGGAGGCGGGGGCGTCGCCCATCACCGACGAGCTGTCTCTGACTGGAGGACGATGAAGACCGCTCCCGCTCGCATGATCCCCCTCGAGCCGACGGCACGAGCCGAGGCCAAGGCCCGCTGGCGCCGCGCCCCCAAGGGCACGCACGAATGGGTGAGCTTCCCCGACTAAGAGGAGGAGCGGACCTGGCTCTTCGACGTCACCTTCCTGGCCAGCAATTGGACGTGCATCTTCGGGCGGGGCTGCCAGGGGGTGCTCACCGGTCCCGCGCCCGAGCTGGTCCAGGGGTGCTGCTCCTACGGGGCCCATCTGACCGGCGGCAAAGACGCCCGTCGCGTCGAGGCCGCCGCCCGGTCGCTCACGGCCGAGCAGTGGCAGTTCTGGCGCCAGGGCCAGCCCCGCCAGGGCAAGCGCATGAGGATCTTCACGCGCGACAAGAGCGGCGACCTCACCACGCGCGTGGTCAAGGAGGCGTGCATCTTCCTCAACCGGCCCGACTTCCCGGGAGGCGCGGGCTGCGCGCTGCACCGCGCCGCGCTCGAGGGGGGGACGGCCCCGCTCGAGCTCAAGCCCGACGTGTGCTGGCAGCTGCCGCTGCGCCGGGACGACGAGGTGGCCGACGACGGGCACGTGACGTCGGTGATCCGTCAGTGGGACCGTCGCGACTGGAGTGCCGGGGGCGCCGAATTCCATTGGTGGTGCACAGAGGGACCCGAGGCCTTCGTCGGAGACCGGCCCGTCTACCGCGAGATGCAAGGCGAGCTGGAGGCGTTGGTGGGAGCCAAGATCGTGCGCCAGCTCGTGCGTTACCTCGACGCCCGGGCCGACATCCTGGCCGCCGATGCCCAGGAGGGACCGACACCGGTCCCGCTACCCCATCCCGCACTGCGCCGCCGGCGGAGCTGACGCTCCGGCGACCGGGTCACTCAGCGAGGGGGTCGTCCTCCTCGCCGGCTTCCGCAGGCAGCTCACCCATGATCTGCTCGAACTCGTCGGACTCCGCCATGCACCACGATGCGTGCTGGTCGTCGGGCTCCGCCCCGCACTCCGGGCAGCGGCCGTTGGCCGTGGCGACCGATCGCTTCAGGCTGCGTGCCTCTTCGAAGCGGCGATGCCGTCCCTTTTTCACGAGCAACTCCTACGTCGGACCGTCCGATGGTGATCTCGCCAACGATCGTCTCAGTCTACCGTCCCCCCGGATGGCTCTGACCTGGCCCGGGGACCTCCCGGCCCGCCCCGGGTACAGTCCGCCAGGTGCCTGACGACTTCGATCCCCAGGCCATGGTGGCCCGCTTTCGCGACCGGGCGGCGGCGGTGCGAGCACGTGGCCTCCCCCCTGTCGAGGGTCCCGAGCGGCGTCGCTTCATGGAGCAGGCGCAGACCGACTTCATGGACTTCGCCATGATCGGCGACGCGGACGCCACGTTGGACGGGGGCATCCTCACCCTGAGGGTCGACCTCCGGCCTCAGCCCGACGGCGAAGGTTGACGGCCACTCAGCCGCCGTAACTCATGCGGGTGTCCTCCATCCGCAACAACTCCTCAGGCGGCCCGTCGGGCGCGTCGGGATCGCCCGGATACCCGAAGCCGCAGTCGGACACCTCGCCCACGAACACCACGTGACTGCCGAGGGCCAGCTGCTCGCGCACAGCACAGTCGAGCCACCCGGCCGCGGCGCGCAGCACGGGGACTCCCGATGGCGCCGCCACCACGGCTTCGCCGTGCATGGTCCCGATATCGGCGTCGTCCACCTCGACGCTCTCGACCGGTTTGACGAACCGGCGTACCAGCGCACGCTCGGCCCGGGGCAGCAGGGTCACGGCGAACCGCCCGCTCTCTTCCACCAGCCGCCGGGTCACCGCCCCGGCCTCGACCGACACGGCGACGAGCTTGGGCCGCGTGGCCACCTGGGTCACCCAGCTGATGGTCATGAGGTTGCGGTCCTCACCCGACCGGGAGCCGAGGACGTACAACCCGGTCGGGAGCGACCACAGCAGGCGCCGGCGCATGCGGTCGTAGACGACCGCGTCGCGGCCCGCGGGCACCGGGCCGGTCACGGGTCCGCCGGTCGCGGGTCCGCCGGTCGCGGGGCCGCCCGCCCCAGACGTATCGGGCCCCGACGCGCCGGGCGGGGTCACCGGGCCGTCCCCGGAAGGTTCGACGTCACGGCGTCGTAGCGGGCTTCGGCCACGACGAGCGCTGTCCGCGCCTGGGATCGGTCGCGCTCGGCCTCGGTCAACAACGTCTGCTCGCCGGTGGCGCCGCTGAAACAGGCGCGACCCGCTCCGGCCGCGCCGGCATAGGCCCGGGACAGGTCCGCCGTCAGTTCGGCGTCGGGCGTCGGCAACTGCTGGTTGGCCAGCAGGCTGTCGGTCACGAGCACGTCGCAGGCCGTGCGCCGGGCCGCACCCGGGGACGCCTGAGCGGAGCGGGTGAGATCGGCGCGCAGACGGGTGAGGGAGGCGGCGAAGCCGGCGTCGCGTGCCCATGACGTCACCTGGGCCGACAGCGAGCCGGGGGTGGACCCGCCACACCCGAACCCGAGCAGGCCGGCGCCCCCGCACATCGCCGTCGCCACCAGAGCCCGGCCCGGCAGCCGCCTCACGCCCCGGAGCGATCCGAGGGGGGCCACGCCGGATCGAGCTGATGCAGAAACTGCCGGCAACGCTCCGCCTCCTCGCTCTCGCCGATGGCCGCCGCCCGGGCCCGCAGCCCGTCGAGGCAACGCAGGAAGCCGCGGTTGCCCGGCTCGGACCAGCGCACGTAGCCGCTCCCCCGCCATCCCTGGCGGCGCAGCGCATCGAGACCCCGGTGGTACCCGACGCGGAAGTAGGCGTACGCCTCCACATCGTCGGTCGTGAGCTCGCCCAGTTCCGCCCAGGCGGTCGGCCACTCGGGATGAGACCGCGCCACTGCCGACACCGCGGCGCGGCGATCGGCCGCCGACAGGGCCAACGCGTCATGAAGCTGGTCGCGGGCGTCGGCGGGGGCCGGCGCCAGCACCGTCTCAGGCGGACGGTCGCCCAGTTCCAGGGGACCGGTCACCGTCGGACGCCGCGCCGGCGCTGGTGGCGAGGACGGCCCCGTCGTGGGGCGGGGACGAAGACGGTCCTCGAGAACAGCGCCAGCACCCCCGCCACCACCAGCACGCCGATCAACGCCAGGACGGCCATTACTCGAAGCGTACGAGGTGGTAGTCACGTTGCCCCCGCCGCAGCACCAGATACCGGTCGAACAACAGGCGGTCACGGCCGATCCGGTCCGCAGCGTCGCCCACCCGCACGTTGTTGACGTACGCGCCCCCCTGTTCGATCGTCGTGCGGGCCTGGCCCTTGGACCGGACCAGGCCGCTCCTGACGAGCAGGTCCACCACAGGCACACCGCCGTCGAGCTCGGAGCGCGGCACCACCGACGCCGGCGCCTCAGCGCACACCTCGAGCAGCGCCGCCTCGTCGAGGGCGGCGATCTCCTCGGAGTACAGCGCGGCGGCCGCCTGCTCGGCCCGCGCCGTCTCGTCGTCGCCGTGGACGAGGCGGCACACCTGACGGGCGAGCTCGCGCTGGGCTCGGCGCTCCTTGGGCTGGTCGGCCGTGGCCCTGTCGAGCTCGGCGATGTCGTCGTGATCGAGGAAGGTGAAGTAGCGCAGGAGACGCCCCACCTCGGCGTCCTCGGTGCGCACGAAGAACTGGTACAACGCGAACGGGCTGGTGCGCCGCCCGTCGAGCCACACGTTGCCCGCTTCGGTCTTGCCGAACTTCGAACCGTCGGATTTGAGCACCAGCGGAGAGGTGAGGCCGAAGACCTCGGCGCCCCGCATCTTGCGCACGAGCTCCACCCCCATGGTGATGTTCCCGTACTGGTCGCTGCCGCCGAGCTGCAGCTCACAGTGGTGGTGGTCGAAGAGGTGGAGGAAGTCGTAGGCCTGCAACAGCATGTAGCTGAACTCGGTGTAGGAGATGCCCTGGTCGGGGCGCTCGAGGCGGGCCCGCACCGATTCCTTTCCGATCATGTCGTTCACGGTGAAGTGCTTGCCCACGTCACGCAGGAAGCCGATCACGCTGAGCTCGCGCAACCATCCACCGTTGTCGAGCAGTTCGCCGCCCCCGTCGTCGAAGTCGACGAAGCGGGCCAGTTGCGCCCTGATGGCCACCAGGTTGGCTTCGAGCTGCACCTCGTCCAGGAGGACCCGCTCCTCGCTCTTTCCCCCTGGATCGCCGATGAGGCCGGTCCCGCCTCCCGCCAGCGCAATGGGCCGGTGCCCCGCCTGCTGGAAGCGCCGGAGGTTGCAGAGCTGCATGAGGCTGCCGACGTGCAGGCTGTCGGCGGTGGGGTCGAAGCCGATGTACAGCGTGAGCGGCCCCTGGGCCATGCGGGCGCGCAACCCGGTGCCCGTTTCCTGGTGCCACAGACCCCGGAACTC
>DATGGF010000251.1:0-4962 GCA_035308625.1 Acidimicrobiales bacterium
CACGGCGAGCCCGGCCTGGCCGACTATCACCGGGTTGAGATCGAGCTCTCGCAGCTCAGGTACGGCCACGGCCAAGGCCCCCACGCGCAGGAGGAGGTCCTCCAGTGCGTCCACGTCCATCAGCGGAGCGCCGCGGTAGCCGAGCAACAGGGGAGCGGCCCGCACCGAGCGCACGAGCTCATGGGCGTCGAGATCGGTCAGCGGGAGGATGCGGAACGCGACATCGCCGAGGAGCTCGGTGGCGGTTCCTCCCAGGCCGAAGGCGATCAACGGTCCGAAGGCGGGATCCTGGGTCACCCCGACGATCGTCTCGACCCCGGGTGGCGCCATGGACTGCACGAGGCCGCCACCCATGGTGGTGGCGCCCAAGCGAACCTCCATGTCTTCATAGGCGGCGCGAACGTCGGCTGCCGAGCCGAGGCCGACGACCACGGCCCCGACGTCGCTCTTGTGCACCAGGGTCGGCGACGCCGCCTTCAGCGCCACGGGATATCCGAGCTCTGTTGCCGCGGCCACGGCCCCCTCAGCGCCGGACACGGTGCGGCTGCCCACCACCGAGACCCCGGCGGTGGCCAGCAGGGTCGTGATCTCGGCCCAGTCCAACCACCGGCCCTCGCCGGGCGCGGCACCGAGGAGTGTCGTGACGACGCCACGGGCGGCATCGGCGTCGAAGCCTGGCAGCTCGGGAACCGTCCCGGCCGGCCGGCGCAACCAGGCGCCGTACCCGGCCACGTGGCCGACGGCGCGGACCGCTTCTTCGGGGAAGGGGAACACGGGCACCCGGACCGGGCCCTGTCCGCGGAGCTGTCTCGGCCCGCTCCCGGACTCGAGGACCACCGCCGAGATCGGCTTGTCCGGATGACGGTTGGCAGCCGCCACGATCGCCTCACAGGCCTCTTCCGTCCCGGTGACCAAGGTGGGGGTGAAGATGGTCACCACCGCGTCCACACCGGGATCGGCGAGCAGTGCGTCGAGCGCCCGCTCGTAGTGCTCGGGCCGGGCGGCGGCCACGAGGTCGATGGGATTGGCCAGTGACGCCTCGGGCGGCAGGAAGGCCAGGGCTTCGCCCGTCTCAGGCGCCAGATGGGCCAGCTCGAGGTTGACGTCCTCGCAGGTGTCGGCGGCCAGGATGCCCGGCCCACCCGAGTTTCCCACGATCGCCACCCGGGAGCCGGCGGGCACCGGCTGCGTGTCCAGCACGAGGAGGACGTCGAACATCTCTGACATCGTGCGCACGCGGATCACGCCGGCCTGGCGGAACAGCGCATCGGTGTTGACCTCGGGCGTGGCGATGGCCGCCGTGTGTGATCGGGCCGCCCCGGCGCCTTGCGACGAGCGCCCGGCTTTCAACGCCACGATCGGTTTGGTGGTGGCAACTCGGCGGGCGATGCGAGCGAACTTCCGCGGGTTCCCGAACGACTCCAGATAGAGAAGCACGACCTTGGTGCAAGGGTCGGTTTCCCAGAACCACAACAGGTCGTTGCCGCTCACGTCGGCCTTGTTGCCGACCGACACGAAGGTGGACACGCCCAGTCCGAGCTCGACGGCTTGCTCCAGTACGGCGATGCCCAGGGCCCCTGATTGGGACAGGAAGCCGACACCGCCGGCCTTCGGCGCCACCGGTGCGAAGGTGGCGTTCATCGACGGCTCGGGAGCCGTGTTGACGACGCCCAGGCAATTGGGTCCGATCAACCGCATCCCGTGGCGACGGGCCACGCTTGTCAGCTGCCGCTGCCGCTCCCGACCCTCCTCGCCTGTTTCGGCGAAGCCGGCCGAAACCACGACCACGTTCTTCACCTGGTGGGTCCCGCACTCCTCCACCACGGCGGTCACCGCTTTGGCCGGTACGGCGATCACGGCCAGGTCGACGGGACCGGGCACCGACCCGATGTCCGGGTACGCCTGCACGCCCAGCACCGAGGTGGCGGCCGGATTCACGGGGTAGACGGTGCCGGCGAAATCCCCTTGCAGGAGGTTCTCCATGAGGGCGTGACCGATGGTGCCGGGCTTGCGACTGGCGCCGATCACGGCCAGCGTGTTCGGGTGTAACAACCGGCGAATCGAAGCCACCTCGGCCCGGCGTTCTCTCTCGTCGGCGGCGCGCAGGGCTCGATCGGTCTCGAGGATGGAGAACTCGACGCGGATGATTCCGTGCTTGAGCGACAGCGACTCCTCGAATCCGGCGTCGCGGAACACCCCGAGCATCTCCCGGTTTCCGTGGAGCACATCCGCCTGGAAACTGTGGATCCCCTGTTGGCGCGCCGCGGCGGCCAGGTGTTCGAGCAGGAGCGAGGCGATGCCCCGTCCTTGCTGGGCGTCGGCCACCACGAAGGCGACCTCGGCGTTGTGCGGGCTCCACAGGTCGTAGCGGGCGACGCCGACGAGCTCACCTTGGAGCAGGGCGACGAGGGCGAAGCGGTCGACGTAGTCCACCTCGGTGAAGTGCGCCACCTCGGCCGGGGTCAGCTCCGGGTGGAAGCCGAAGAAGCGCTTGTAGACCGTCTCGCGTGACAGGCCCGCGTGGAATGCCGCCAGCGCCTCGGCGTCGCTCCTCCGGATGGGACGCACGTGGACGGTGGTGCCGTCGGCCAGCAGGGCGTCGAACTCCCATTCCTGGGGGTAGACACCGGGGGCGCCGGTGCCAGCCGTGCTCCCTGCCATCACCCGGCCGCGCCTTGCCCGTGGGTACCCGCGGCTGAACCGGGGACCACCACGGCCCGACCCTCGAGCTCGCCGGCGGCCATGGCCTTGTACGCGTCGGCCGCGTCGGCGAGGGCAAACGTGGTGATCTTCGGCTTCACGAGCCCGCGGGCCCCCAATTCCAGGACCTCCACGAGTTCGGGGCGGCTTCCCCAGTAGGTCGTCTGCACCGACAACTCGTAGGGCAGCGAGAAGAAGGACAAGGGAAGCGTGCCGCCGGCCAGGCCGACGATGGTCAGGTCGCCGCCCATGCGGCCGGCCGCCGCCCCCAGCGCCAACGTGGAGTCCGAGCCCACGAAGTCGAGGACCAAATCTGCGCCCCGGGAGTTGTTGGTGGCGGCCCGGAGCACGTCCAGGGCCACATCCGGCGGGAACGTCGCATCGGCGCCGCAGTCGCGTGCCAGCTGGAGCGCTTCGGGCCGCGAGTCGACGCCGACCACATTGGCTGCCGTGGTGGCCTTCAGGATCTGCACGGCCAGGTGCCCGAGCCCACCCACCCCGATCACGATGGCGGTGGATCCGGGCGACAACTTGGGCCAGCTGCGCCGCACCGCGTGGTAGGGCGTCAGTCCCGCATCGGTGAGCGGCGCCGCCGACACCGGGTCCAAACCGTCAGGCAGGGGGACCAGGAACCGGGCGAACGGAACCAAGAGGAACTCGGCCATGCCCCCATCGAGGCCCAGGCCGGAGCCTCCCATCGGCACCGGGGCGGCGGCCGTGTTCTCACACAGGGTCTCCACGCCGACCAGGCAATGGGGGCACGTGCCGCAACCCCATGCTCCGAGGACGGCCACCGGCTGCCCGATCTCGAAGCCCCGAACACCTTCGCCGAGTGCATGGACCCAGCCGGCGTTCTCGTGGCCGAGGGTGAACGGCGGCCCCCAGGGAAGGAGGCCGGCACCGAATTCATGCATCAAGTGGAGGTCGGAGTGGCACGCGCCGGCGCCTCCGATGCGTACCACCACCTGACCCGGGCGGGCGACCGGGTCGGGGACGTCTACCAGCACCGGGTCGCTCTTCCACTCGAGCAGTCTCAGGGCCTTCATCTCGCGACCTCCCCGGCTCGGTTCGGATGATCGAGCCGCCAGTTGCGCTCCACCTTCGAGTGTGGGCTCGGACGGCCGGAGCCAGAAGGGTCCTACGTCCCGGGGTTCGGCCCTTGCACCCGCACGTCACCGCGCCAACCGAGATGGAGTGGCCGTCCATCCTGTTGACAGAGCCGCGATGGCGGCGCGCACCCGCTGGAACAGTCACCTCAGGTCGGAGCCGAAGCCTCCACAAGATTGATGAATCTCGGAAAGCGGCCGATCAGGTGAGCCCGCGACTTTCCGCCACCACACCCGATCGGTGGTCAGTGCCACGGTCAGGCAACCACTCAGGCGGCTACAATCCGGCCACTCTGAGCATGTGGCTGGGCGGCCAACGACAAGGAGACGTCCGTGCGGCGGTTCGCTCGGGCAACGGGGGGCAGTCTCGACATCGCGAAGGCCCGGCGAGCGATGTCGGCGGTGGGCGTGGCGTTGTTCTGCGTCGCCTGTGTCCTGGTCTTCACGGGGCTCGACGCCGCGGCCGCCACCGACTTCACCGGCTTCTCCGCTCCGCTGACGGGGGCGCACGACTTCGCCGTCAACTTCCCGACCAGGCCTTTCAGCGGCCCCGTCACCATCGGGCCGATCGGGCTCCTCGACGACGGCACCAACTTCTTCGTGACCGACGATGCCAACGGCCGCCTCTACAAGTTCCCGGTGGGCGGGGGTGACGCCACCACGGCGCCGAACGCCGCCACCGGCATCGAGGACATGATCCTCTTCAACGGCATCTACTGGGCCACCATGACCTACAAGCCGGAGGTGGTGACCTTCGACCCCAACACGTTGGCCGTGGGCGCGACCGCGATACCGATCCCTTGCACCACCCTGGGACTGTCGGGAGATCCCTCCAACGGGAACCTGTTGATCAGCACCACGTGCGGGATCTACAAGATCAAGAATCCGACGTCGGCCGCTCCCTCGGTCAGGCTGTTCACGAGGAGCCGGGACGGATTCGACGGGAACGCCTTCTCCACCGACGGGCAGGCGCTGTGGGCGGCCGACGATTCGGCCCAGCAGGTCCTCGAGTTCAACCGACGGGGCAAGGTGATCGCGGTGATCCCCGACTCCCACGGTCCCGACGGGATCGTGTTCGCCCAGCCGGACACGAACATCGGCGGGGTCGACATATCGAACAACGTCTTCGTCAACAACAACGACGGGACGATCATCC
>DATGGF010000252.1:0-4523 GCA_035308625.1 Acidimicrobiales bacterium
GACCCCGAGCTCCATGGCCGGCCCATCCTGCTGGCGTCGCTCCTGGCGCAGGTGGACGGCACCGCCTACGTGGCGCGAGGTGCGGTGAACAACGCCGGAAACGTGGCCCGCACCAAGAAGATGCTGCTACGGGCTCTGGACGTGCAGCAACAGAAGGTCGGGCTGTCGTTCGTCGAGATCCTCACCATGTGCCCGACGGGCTGGTTCGTCGAGACCGAGTCGGCTCCGCAGTACCTGGACGAGAAGCTGGCCGAGGTGCACCGTCCCGGCATCCTCAAAGACGTGCTGGCATGAGCGCCCCCACCTTGGTAGCGGTGCACGGCGGTCGCTGGGGCGACACCCTCGTCGGCGGGCTGGCGCAGATGGTTCCCGACGCCCGGGTAGTGGCGGCCGGCAGTCCGGAGGCGGCTGGCGCCGAGGTGCTCGCCACGCTGGCCGACGCCGCGCCGGTCATCGCTGGGGTGCTGACGCCGGGCATGCGCTGGGTCCACGTCCTCGGCGCCGGGGTCGACGGCTTCCCGTTGGAAGTGGCGGGCGAACGGCTGGTCACCTGCTCGCGCGGCGCCTCGGCGGTCGCCATCGCCGAGTACGTCCTGGCTTCCATGCTCGCCTTCGAGAAGCAACTGCCCCAGTCGTGGATCACCGAGCCGCCCGCCGAGTGGAACGTGGCCGGCCTGGGGAGCCTGGCTGGGCGTCGCCTGGGACTGGTGGGGATCGGCGCCATCGGCACGGAGGTGGCCCGACGAGCCCTGGCGTTCGACATGACCGTCACCGCTCTGCGCCGGCGTCCCGAGCCCGCCCCGGTGGACGGGGTCACGCTGGCCGGCGATCTCCAGACGCTGCTGGGCGCCTCCGACCATGTCGTCGTGGCCGCGCCGGCGACGTCGTCCACCCGGAGGTTGTTCGATGGGGCCGCCTTCGGCGCCATGGTTCGCGGCGCCCACTTCGTGAACGTGGCCCGGGGGACCCTGGTCGACCAGGATGCCCTGCTCGAGGCGCTCGACCGCGGGCATCTGGCCTTGGCCACGCTCGACGTCGTCGACCCCGAGCCCCTGCCCGCCGGTCACCGGTTCTTCACCCACCCGAAAGTCCGGTTGTCGCCGCACATCTCGTGGTCGTCGCCGACCACGGTTCTGCGAACGTTCGAGATGTTCGTCGAGAACCTGGCCCGTTTCCGCCGGGGCGAGCCCCTCGTCGGGATCGTCGACCGGGAGGAGGGCTACTGATGCTCGGGCCCGGCGACCTGGTGCTGTGCTCCGGCACCCTCCCGCGGGGAACATCGTTCGCCGAGCGGCTGACGGCGGCGTCGGCGGCGGGCTTCCGGGGGATCTCGTTGTGGGGTCGCGACTACCAGGCGGCCCGCGAAGAGGGCCACTGCGACGCGGATCTCCGGCACATGCTGGCCGACCACGGTCTCGAGGTGGCCGAGCTCGATCCGGCCTGGTGGTGGCTCCCCGGGGCGGCCGCCATCCACATCCCCCCCGAGGTCGATTCCCTCGACGTGTTCCGCTTCGGCGAGACCGACCTGTTCGCGCTGGCCGACGCGCTGGGGGCCCGTTCGCTCAACGCCGTCGACGTCTTCGGCGGCTCGTGGTCGCTCGAGGAGGCGGCCGATGCCTTCGCCGGCCTGTGCGCCCGGGCGGCCGAGCACGGGCTGCTCGTCCACATCGAGTGGCTGGCCTGGTCGCGGATCCCCGATCTGGCCAGCGCGTTGTCGGTGGTCGACATGGCCGGGGCCCCCAACGGCGGCATCAACGTCGATGCCTGGCACTGCACGCGCGCCGGCACCAACGTCGACGAGCTCCGCCGCCTCCCCGGTGACCGGATCCTGGCCGTGCAGTTGGACGACGGTCCCGCCCGACCGGAGCCCGACCTGATGCACGCCACCCTCCACGAGCGGCTCCTGCCCGGAGACGGCGAGTTCGCGCTGGTGGACATCGTGGCGGCCTTGATGGAGACGGGGACAAGCGCGCCCATAGGGGTGGAGGTGTTCTCGGACGCGCTGCACGAACTGGGCCCGGCCGAAGCGGCTCGGCGCGCCGCCGAGACCACGCGCGCCATGGTGGAGAAGAGCAGGATCGGGAAGGGGACGCCGTGAGCCTGGGTGTGGTGGTTGTGGGGACGGGGTTCGGCTGCATGACCCACGTCCGGGCCCTGCGGGCCGCCGGATTCGACGTGGTCGCTCTGGTCGGCCGCGATCCGGACAAGACGGCTGAGCGGGCCAAGCTCTTCGACATCCCCCTCGGGCTCACCTCGGTGGACGAGGCCCTGGCCCTGCCCGGAGTCGACGCGGTGACCATCGCCACTCCGCCCCACACCCACGCCCCGATCGCGCTGGCGGCCATCGGCGCGGGCAAGCACGTGATCTGCGAGAAGCCGTTCGCCCGGGACACCGCTGAGGCCCGCACCATGCTCGAGGCGGCCGAGGGCGCCGGAGTGGTGCACCTGCTGGGTTGCGAGTTCCGCTTCGATGCCGGCCAGGCGCTGCTGGCCCGCACAGTGCGGTCGGGGGCCATCGGCGAGCCCCGCCTGGCCACGTTCCTCCTCCACGTACCGCTCCTCGCCGGTGAGTCGGCCGAGGTACCGGCGTGGTGGGCAGCCACTGCCGAGGGGGGCGGGTGGCTGGGCGCCCACGGGTCGCAGGTTCTCGACCAGATCCGGGTGACGCTCGGCGAGTTCGCCAGTGTGAGCGCATCGCTGCCGCACGTGGCCGGGCGCGGCGACATGACGGCCGAAGACGGGTTCGTCGTGCACTTCCGCATGCGCTCGGGCGCGGCGGGCACGCTGCAGAGCACCTCGGGGGACTGGGGGCCGCCGGTCATGATCACCCGGGTGTCGGGACCCGGTGGATCGGTGTGGGTGGAGGGTGCGGGGGCCACCGTGCAGATCGCCGATGCCACCGGCACCCGCACCGTGCCCGTGCCCGAGGACCTCGCCTACACCGGATCCCCACCGCCGCTTCCCGACGGGATCGTCCACACCATGTACGACCGCATGATCAGCCACGGCATGGACTTCGGGCCCTACACCCGGTTGGCCTCGGTACTGCGCGACCGCATCCTCGGCGTGGAGGTGCCGGCCGAGCCGGCCGCGGCCACCTTCGCCGACGGCGTGGCTCAGATGGCGGTGCTCGACGCGGTGCGGCAGTCGGCTCTGGAAGGCCGGTCGGTGGAGGTCGCCAGCGCCTGACGGGTGCGACAGCGGGCTCAGTCGGCCCGCAGGAGGACCGCCGCCGGGATGCGCGCCGCCACGCGGCCCGGAAGGGCGGCGACCACGTTCGCCAGCACCAGCCCGGCCGCCACGATCACGGCGATTTCGAGCGCGGGAACCGCCGGAGCGGGAACCGCATGGATCTCGTTGGCGAAGAGGTCCCAGAGATAGCGGCCCACGACGATCCCGAGCGGCGTGCCCACCAGGGCCCCTATGGCCACACTTACGCTCGACTGGCATGCCACCGCGGCGCGCACCTGGGATCCAGTGCACCCCAAGCACTTGAGCAGCGCGAATTCGCGCCTTCGGCGGCGCACCGATGCCGCCAGGGTCAGTACCAGCGCGGCCACTGCGCCGGCCGCCAGCCCTCCACTCAGCAGGGCCGGGGTCGTACCCATCGTCCGGTAGTTGACGATCTCGGCCGGGTACACCGGTGTGAGCTGAACGCCCACGCCGAAGTTGGAGGTGTTGGACAGTGCGCCGGCGATGGGGCCGAGTGAGCGCTCGGCGGCGGCCCGGTTCGCCCCGGCGGTGAAGTTCACGAACACGACCTGTGGGCCGGCGAGGGGGTTGGCGAAGAGGTTCCGCTGGCTCTCGGGGATCAAGCGGTCGTCGAGCAGAGCGCCCGAACCCATCTCGGTGTGCTCGAGACCCGAGTTCCCGAGCGTCGGCAACGTGGCCCTGCCGACGATGTGCAGGCGGGCCGCCGGGCCGCCGAGCGAGCTCACCGTGACCCAGTCGCCGAGGTGCTTGTGCAGCGCCGTCATGGTGATCGAGCCGAGCACCACCTCGTCGGAGCGTTCAACGCCGTGTCCGCTCAAAAGGGGCGGCCCCACCGCCGCCTCCGGCGTGGCGCCGAGCACCGGGGTGAGCGTCCCGCCCACCGCGAGCAGCCCGTAGTTGTAGCCGGACCAATGGGCCACGAAGGGGTCGTGGTCGAGCAGCTGGGCGGCTCGCGCCTGGGGAATGTCTCCTCCGGACGGGAGCGCCGCGTCCCAGTTCCAGCCGTAGAGCCGGGGGGTGGACACCAAGGTATCGAGGCTCGCACCGAAGGTGACCGTGGCCATGAGGACGCCGAGCGCCAACGTGGCGCCGATGATGGCGGAGCGCACCGGTACGACGTCGCCGCCGGCCTCTGGCTCCAGCGCGAAGCGCAGTCCGACGACGGCCGGGGCCGGGACTCCTGATGCCGCCGCGGCCCCGGCCAACCGGGACGGGGCCTGGGTCGCCATCCGTCGCCGGGCCGCCCGGACGGGGGACCAGCGGGCGGCCAGGAAGATGGCGGCCAGACTCAAGAACCCGACGAGCCCGGC
>DATGGF010000253.1:0-7531 GCA_035308625.1 Acidimicrobiales bacterium
GGGGTCTGCCCCCGCGGCGATGGGCCCGGCGACCAGTAGTGGCCACAAGGGGGCTGATGCTCCCCACACCGGTGAATGACCGGGATTCCAAACCCAGAAATGGCCGTGGGCCATGTTGATGGCGTAACGGAGGAAGAAGGCACCGTCGTCATGCAGCTCGGGCCCAAGCCGGTACCGGATGGCGAAGACGAAGGCGGTGATCAAGCCGCCGAGCACGACTCCGGTGCCGATCACGTTCGCTGTGGGGCTGGGTCGACGCGCCCCCAGCTCCACTCGGCGCCTCTCGGGCGGCGTCGTGGCGGTCACCTCGGATTCGAGTGAAGCGGACAACCTCGCTGGCGAGCTCACCGTTGGCTCACCGACTGTCGCCGAAGGTCGATTTCTTCGTGGGATCGACGCACCAGGTCCAAGAAGTCCTCCGTGAGAAATCGGCCGTCCGGGCCGGCTTTCGTTCCCAGGGCCACGAACGAGGCCAATTCGGGGTAGGTCTCGAAATAAGGCTGATATGACCGGTGCCGCCACCCGATGGCGTCTTGACACCTCTCCGGGGAAATGTGGCCATGGTCGGCGGCCCAGCGTTGCAGCAGCTCCCATTCGTACAGGCCGGCCGCGTAGGCCGGCCCCTGGGCGCTCGAGTACTGCGCCTCGTGTTGGCGGAAGACAGAGCCGACGACGTTGGCGCCGGCCAACTTATGTCCGCAGTGTGAGAAATTCATGAAGAGAACAACGTCGCTGAGGAACCGCATCCGGATGCCATCGAGATCGAAGGGATGTGGCATCGACGTTAGAGCTTTGCGTTCGAGCAGGAGGTTGGTGGGGCCTCCGATGAAATTCTTGGTTTGGGCGACGACGCGATCGAAGAAGTCCGCTTGGCTCAGGTCGACGATCGACCCCGGGATCCCGCCCGGTTCGTACTCGCTCAGGATGCCACCGTTTTCGTCGATAATGTACCAAGCAGTGAAAACGAGCTGCGCATCCCGGGACTCAGCGATGTGAACCACGCGCTCCAGGGTCTTTGGAAACAGAAAGTCGTCGTCGAAAAGGAACTTCACGTACGTCCCCGACGCAATGGAGATGAGAAAGTCCCGGTTGCCACCCGGCCGCTTCTCCCCGGGGTTGCGCATATAACGGATGCGATCGTCCGACCATTTGGACACGACCCCTTCGACCTCTCCGGTCGTGTCGTCGTCGCTGATCAAGAGCTCGAAGTCCGTGAACGTCTGGCCCAGTGCGCTGGCGATGCTCAGGTCCAGGAAATGGGCCCGATAAGCCGGGATGAGGATCGAGACGGTGGGCGGGGCGACGGTCATGCAGAGTCGTCGATTCGATGTCCGCCGGTCTTGGTCAAGGCGTAGCCTCGACGACGAGCCAGGATTCCGCCCGAGTCTCGAGCCCACAGAGATCAGCGTGCCCGGAGATCCCCTTCTCCTGTTTCGTGACCGACCCGAAACCGGCCTGGCGAAGCCGCAGCTCGAGGTCGTCGTAGTCATACAGATAGAGGTGGCCCCAGGCGCGAAAGACATGGTTGATGTAGTGCGCGTTCGTGTCGATGAAGGCGAAAGAAGGATCTTGGAGAACGGGCACGTCACGCCAGGGCCCTTTGTAATTCTCGACGATCCGGCCGAGGTCGGGCATGGCCAGGCGAAAGACGCCTTGATCGCGGAGGACTCGCCGGCAGTCGCTGAAGAGGCGCTTTCCCTCGTCGAGCTCGAGGTGCTCGAAGAAGTGCTCGCTGTAGATCCGGGAGGCGATGCCGCTCGGCAAAGGCAGGCCCTGCCGGAGATCCCATCTGACGTCGGCCACCGAGCCGGGCTCGTTGTCGATGTTGCACCAACCGTTGAGGTGCACTGATCCGCACCCGAGATGGAGGCGAACGCCGTCGCCGCTTCTCGCCGGCGATGACCGCCGTATCCGCTGGGCCAGCAGTGCTGCCTGGGCGCGGCGGGCGCCGACTTCCGCTTTAGCCGAGACCCGAGCGACCAACGAGCGGGCGCCGGCAACTGTGTTCGCCATTTGCCCGGGCAAGATACCTCGCCCGAGGCCCACGATGAAGCCACGAGACCCGGCGCGGCAGGGCCCCTGCGCCCACCTGCGGCCGGCCGTTGTGGCCGGCCGGACGACGGCGCCGTATAGGCCCAGTGATAGCGTCACCGCGTAGTGACCGGCGCGAAGCAATCGGTGGACGACCTGGCGCTTTTCGGTGGGCCGGTGACGTTCGGAGCGCCTCGGTCGATCGGAAGCTTGGCCGACCCTGACCCGGAAAAGGTGTTGGAGTACTCCCGCATCTTCTATGACCGGCACTGGTACACCAACAACGGTCCGGTCAACCAGATGCTCGAGGCCCGCCTAGCCGAGTGGCACCAGACCGAGCGTTGTGTGACGTTCGCCAGCGCCTTTTGGGGGATCTCGCTGGCCATCCGCCACCTGGCCCTGCCGGGTCGGACCGAGGTGGTCACACCATCTCTGACCTACCGGCGCATGGGCGAGATCATCGCGTCTGCCGGGATGATCCCTCGTTACTGCGACGTCGATCCTGACACGCTCGCACAGACCGCAGAGACGACGGCCCCCTGCATCACCGAGGAGACGGCCCTCGTACTGGGAGCCCATCCGACGGTGAACTGTTGCGACGCCGCTGGACTGGAACGGCTGGCCGCCCAGTCAGGTATCCCCCTCCTCTTCGACTCCGTGGAATCGGCCTTCGAGACCGTCGGAGGACGTCGAGTGGGCACGTTCGGGCGGGCCGAGGCCTTCTCGATCCATGCGACCAAGCTGATCAACGGCTTCGAAGGCGGGTACATCGTCACCGACGACCACGAGCTGGCCGGAAGCCTGGCGCTGATGCGGGGCTTCGGCATCCGGTCTGAAGACGAAGTCGTGAGCTTCGGGATCAACGCCAAGTTGAACGAAGTCCACGCCGCTATGGCCCTGGCCAGCCTGGACGGCCTCCCCGACCTCGTCGAACGCAACCGGGCCCGCTATGTCGCCTACAGGGACCGGCTCGACGGGCTCCCGGGGATCGTCCCGCGCGAATTCGACCCAGCGGAGCAGACGTCGTTCAAGAACGTTCTCGTCCGCCTAGATGACGATTGGCCGTTCTCTCGCGACGACACGCTGGCCATCCTCCAGGCCGAGGGTGCCCTGGCCCGTCCGTACTATTCGCCCGCGCTCCACGAGCACAAGACCGAGTTCGAGACGCGCTTCTCACATCTTCCCATTGCGGAGAGGGTCTCACGGCAGTTTGTGCTCCTGCCCTGTGGGGACCAGATGGGTCTCGGAGACATCGATGTGCTGGTGGACCTCCTGCACTTCATGGTGGACAATGCCCGCCCTATCGCCGACGAGTTGGCCCGGATGGGTGGGCTCGAGATCCATACCGGCTACGACCCGGTGGCGGTCAACCCGGCGAAGGCGTGACCGGACATGAAGACGAGCGCGACCGAGTTCTCCATCCTGGGCGGATCGAGGGAGTTCCACACCGAGCTGCCGGTTGGACAGCTCTACTTCCCGGCGTGGGAACGCTACGAGCAGGCGATGCGGGGCATCATCGAGCGGCGGTATTACACCAACCATGGGCCGTTGGTGAAAGAGCTCGAGGCCCGACTGGAAGACTTCCTCCACGTTCGTAACGCAGTAACTGTCTCCAATGCCACCATCGGCCTCTACCTGGTTGAGCTCGGCTTGGGCCTCAAGGGCCGAATTATGATGCCGTCGTTTTCGTTCATCGCCACCGCGCAAGCCGCGGTACTGGCCGGCCTCGACGTGACGTTCTGTGATGTGGACCCATCGACTCACCAGGTAACCCCGGCGACGGCTGACCGCGCCGTTGAGGCGGGTGTCAGCGCCATCTGTCCCGTCAACCTCTGGGGCGGGAGCACCGACATCGGGGCCCTGACGGATTGGGCCAATGACCACGAAGTGGCCTTGTTCTTCGACTCGGCGCATGGGTTCGGCGTCGAGACGCGGGCAGGCAAGCTGGGGACGTTCGGCCGGGCCGAAGTTTTCTCGTTCCACGCCACCAAGGTACTTTCAGCCACAGAGGGCGGATGTATCTGCACCGAGGATGACGACCTGGCCGAGCGCATCCGGAACATGAGGAGCAACTACGGGATCCGCCGACCTCTGCAGGTGCCGTTGACGGTCAACGCGCGAATGTCCGAGGGTCAAGCCGCGGTTGCGATCGCTGGGCTCGACGAGCTCGGGGAGAGAATCGCGCACAATCGAGCTGTCTTCGACGCCTATCGGTCCGCTGTCTCCGGGTTACCGGGCATCCGGCTGCTTGAGCCCAGCAACACCACCTGGAGCAATTATCAGTCCGCCGTTCTCCAGGTGTCGGAGGACGAGTACGGCATGTCCAGGAACTCGCTCTGGTCGGTGCTCCGCGCCGAAGGGGTCTTGGCCCGGAGGTACTTCAAACCCGGCATACACCGGTCGGTGCCCTTCGAGGAGCGCTACCCGCAGTACCTGAACCATCTGCCCACGACCGATCAGCTGTGTGACACGGTGATGCAGCTGCCGATAGGGAGCCTGGTCACATCGGATGACGCCGGCCGGATTGGTCAGCTGGTGGTGGGAGCCCACCAACACGCTGATGCCCTGCGTGCCCATGCGGGCTGAACGTGCACGCATCGGCATCATGCAGCCCTACTTCTTCCCCTACCTCGGCCACTTCGCCCTGATCGCCAACGTCGACCGCTGGGTCGTCCTCGACGTCACGCAGTACACGCCGAAGTCATGGATGAACCGCAATCGCGTGCTGCACCCGTCCGGTGGATGGATGTACATAACGGCACCGGTGGAGGGCGCATCGCAGGGCAAGCTGATCAAGGAGATGATGCTCCATGACCCCGACGCGACGTTGAAATCGTTGCGCGGGCGCCTGGCTCACTACCGCAAACGTGCCCCGCATTTCGAGGCCGTGGCCGGGCTCCTCGAAGCTTCGTTCAGCGGGCGCGCTGATGACTCCCTGGTGGCCCTCGACGTCGCCTCGCTGGAGGCGGTGACCGAGTACCTGGGCCTCAAGTTCGACTATGAGATCTGCTCCGGGCTGGGACTCGATCTTTCGTCCATCGAGCTCGCCGGGCAGTGGGCCCTTCGCATCGCCGAGGCGCTTGGGGCAGACGAGTACGTGAACCCGGCCGGGGGGGCACACCTCTTCGATGAGGAGGAATTCCGGGTAGCGGGAGTCCAGCTGTCGTTCATCGACATCCCGTCCATGGTCTACGACCCGAAGCCGTTCGATTTCGTGGAAGCCTTGTCCGTCCTTGATGTCCTGATGTGGAACGAACCCGAGAAGGTCGTTGACTTCCTTCGTTCGCGCTCAACCGTGCGTACCGCGCAGGGGTCGTCCGGTGTCTCCTGAAGCACCGCAGGCCGGGTATCCGAAATGGGACTATCAGGAATACCCGAAGTCCCTCGCCCGTGACGACTTCTGGGGTCAGGTCCGGCGAACCGTTATGGGCGAGCGTATCTCGGAGGCACAAGTCGGCGCGCTCGTCGAGCATGTGGGCCGTCTCCTGCGATTGCGACCCGGCGATATCCTTCTCGATCTCGGCTGCGGCAACGGAGCACTGACGGCCCGGTTGTTCGACTTCTGCTCTGGCTATGCCGGTGTCGATGCATCCGCTTATCTGATCGGAATCGCGCACGAATTCTTCGAACGACCGCCTACCCATCTGTTCTTCGAGGACGACGTGACGTCCTTTGTGCACGGCGTGGGCGAGCCGGAGCGATTCACGAAGGGCCTGTGCTATGCCCTGCTGCAGTACCTGTCCGTGTCGACCGTAGAACAGCTCCTGGAGACCCTCTTCGCTCGATTCTCGAACTTGGAACGCCTGGTCATCGGGAATCTCCCCAACCGAGACAGGGCTGGGTCGTTCTTCAAGGACGGCGGTTCGCAGGACCTCGACGAGCCCCAGTCGCAGATCGGGCGCTGGTGGTCGAAGGCGGAGTTCGAGGCGCTGGCCTCTGGTATCGGCTGGAAGGTGGAGCTCTCCCAGATGGAGCCGCACCTCTTCAACGCCACCTATCGATTCGACGCCACGCTGACTCGGTAGATCCCGGCAGCGAAGCCGGGAATTCCTGGCCAGACCGACCTCCATTGGACCTGAAGTCCGGCTTGCTAGTGTCAGGCAGCCTCGCCTGATTTGACGAGCAGCAGCTAGGAACGCACCTGCCCCCATCGACGGTCCTCCTCATCGGCCCCGGGTTTCTCGGATCTCACATCGGGCACGAGCTTCTGCGCCGTGAGTACCGCGTGGTCACGCTGTCGAGAACTCGCCCCTCCGGCCTGGCCGCCGATCTCCTCAAGGGGGCTGAGGTCGTGGTGGGCGACGCCGGCGTGGGAGCGACGCTTGCCCCCCTCGTGCCCGAGGCGGACCACATCGTCTTCGGTGTCAGCTCACTCATGCCCGGAGAGGCCGACGCCGAGCCCGAGCTCGATATGGCCCTCATCCTGCGCCCATTGCTGGAGCTGCTCTCCCAGCTTCGTGGCCGCTCCACGGCGCTGACCCTGCTGTCGTCAGGGGGCACCGTCTACGGGAAGCCCGAGGTGTTCCCCACCCCGGAATCGGCTCCCACCAACCCGGTGAGCTCCTATGGGATCACCCGGCTGACCACCGAGAAGTTCGTCCTACGTCACGGCATCCTCGAATCGAGCTCGGTCAGGGTTCTCCGGGTGAGCAACGCCTACGGGCCGGGACAGACAGCCGCCCGCGGCCAAGGGTTCATCGCGGCCGCTCTCGAGCATTGTCAATCGGGGGCGCCAATCACCATCTTCGGAGACGGGTCCGTCTCCCGGGACTTCGTCCACGTGGGCGACGTCGCCAACGCGGTCGCTGCTCTGGTGAGCGTCGAGCACACGCCGCCGGTGATCAATATCGGAAGTGGAACCACGACCACAATCAACGAGGTGGTGGAAATCGTCCGAGAAGTCACCCATCTGCCGCTTCGGGTGGAGCTGCGCTCAGGGCGGGCATTCGACGTCTCCCGTGTGCACCTCGACGTCGAGCTCGTCTCGAGCTTGGTTCCCTTCGAGCCTCGTGACCTGTCCATCGGCATCCGAGGTACGTGGGAGCACATGCTGCAAGGCCGACCGTGAGCAGCCCCCCGCCATCGCTTCGCTTCGTCGACTGGACCGTCGGAGAGTCGGTAGCGCGAATGGCATCCTCGGCGCACGGCGACATCGACGAGCCCAAGGACGGCGACACCGTCGGGGAGGTCCTCGTCGTCTCGGGATGGTGTCTCTTCGAAGGCACTCGTGTGGCCCGGGTCGAGCTCTTCGTCGACGGTCGCATGATCGGTCCGGCCCGCACCTACCTCGACCGCCTCGACCTGGCACCCGCGTTCGCCCATCCCGATGCTCCCGTGGCTGGGTTCCGGGCCTATGCCCCTCTGGACGCAGCCGGTGACAATCCGGAATCCCTCGTGTCCGTCCGGGCCACCACACTCGATGGACGTCAATGGGTCTCCCCGACTCGGCGGATACTTCGGCGCCCTCCGGTGCTGTCAGCCGACGACGCCGTGGTGGGCA
>DATGGF010000254.1:0-7522 GCA_035308625.1 Acidimicrobiales bacterium
CCGTGCGCTCCTCGGGCGTGAAGCGCACCTCGGGGTGATCGGGGTCCTTCACCAGTTCGAGAGCCCAGAAGAATCCCGCGCCGCGCACGTCACCGACCAGCGGCAGGTCGCGCAGCGCGTCGAGGCGCTCGACGAAGGCGGGCTCGGCCCGGGCGACGTGCTCGACGATCCCCTCCTCGTCGAGCACCCGCAGGTTGGCCAGGGCCACCGCGCACGACACGGGGTGGCCCCCGAAGGTGATGCCGTGCGCGAACGACGTGTCACCGGACAGGAAGGGCTCGGCCAGGAAGTCGCGGCAGATGACGCCGCCGAGCGGTGCGTAACCCGAGGTCACCCCCTTGGCGAAGGTGACCATGTCGGGCTGGAAGCCGTAGCGCTCGGCGCCGAACCAGGCGCCGAGGCGGCCGAAGCCACAGATGACCTCGTCGGAGACGAGCAGGACGCCGTATCGGTCGCACACCTCGCGCACCGCGGCGAAGTACCCCGGTGGCGGAGGGAAGCAGCCGCCGGTGTTCTGCACCGGCTCGAGGAACACGGCGGCCACCGTGTCGGGGCCCTCGGCCACGATGGCCTGTTCCAGCGCCTGGGCGCAGGCGGAGGCGAACCGCTGGTCGTCGGCGGTGACCTCGGGGGCGAAGGCGGAACGGAACCGGTTGGTGTTGGCCGCGTGCCGGGCGCCCGGCACCAGCGGCTCGAACTGCGAGCGGATGGCGGGCAGACCCGTCACCGACAGCGCCCCCATGGTGGTGCCGTGGTAGGCGAGGGTGCGGGCGATGACCTTGGTGCGCCCCGGTTGGCCCACGGCGCGGAAGTAGGAGCGGGCCAGCTTCCACGCCGACTCCACCGCCTCGGAGCCCCCGGTGGTGAAGAACACGCGGTTCAAGTCGCCTGGGGCCAGCTCGGCCAAGCGCGCCGCCAGCTCCACCGCGGCGGGGTGAGCCGCCGACCAGATGGGGTAGTAGCCCAGTTCGACCGCCTGGTGGAACCCGGCCTCGGCCAGGTCGCGCCGCCCGTGGCCGGCCTGGACCACGAACAGCCCGGCCAGGCCGTCGAGGAAGGCCCGGTCGTGGCTGTCGAAGAGGCGGACCCCCGATCCCCGGGTGAACACCGGGATCTCCCGGTCGCGGTACCCGCCGAGGCGGCTGAAATGCATCCACAGATGGCGCTTGGCCAACGCCTGCAGCTCGTCGGCCCCGAGTCCCTCCCCGCTCCGTGGCGGTGGCACGGTCGTCACCTCCGTCCCCATTCGTAGGTCTCCTTGTGGATCCGCAGGTAGATGTACGTCTCGACTTCGCGCACGCCCGGCAGGGCACGGATCTTGTCGTTCAGCAATTCGAGCAGTCGCTCGTCGTTCTCGACCACGACCTCGGCCAGCAGGTCGAGCGAGCCTCCGGTGATGACGACGTACTCGACCTCGGGCATGGCGGCCAGCGCGTCGGCCAGCGTACGGGTGTCGCCCTCGACCTTGAGGCCGACCATGGCCTGGCGTCCGAAGCCGAGCACGCGTGGATCGGCAACCGCCACGATCTGCATGACGTTGGCGTCCACCAGGCGCTGCACCCGCTGGCGGACGGCCGCCTCCGACAAGCCCACCAGGGGAGCGATCTGGGTGTAGGGCTTGCGCCCGTCACGCTGGAGCTCGGCGATGATGCTCCGGTCGACCTCGTCGAGCCCGCTCGCGTCCTCGGTGCGTCCGTTCACCCCGACACGGTGTCACAAAATTCGGCGAACACCTCGACGAAGCGGTCGATGTGGTCGTCGCCGTGCTGCACCGAGAGCGTCCACTGCTCCTCGTTGCCCGGCGTCATGAACACCCCGCGGTTCACCAGCCATGCCCACGAGGCGTCGAAGAGATCGGCGTCGGTCTCGAGGAAGCTGCGGTAGTCGACGAGCGGCTCGGCCCGCCACGACACGCATCCCTTGCAGCCGAGGTCGATCACGTGGGCGGGCAAGCCGGTCCCCTCCACGGCCTGGCGGCAGCCCTCGGCCAGGCGGTGGCCGATGCGGTCGAAGTGGGTGTAGGCCTCGGGGGTGAGCACCTCGGTCAAAGCGGCCAGGCTGGCCGCAGTGGCCAGCGGGTTGCCGTTGAACGTGCCCTGCTGGGCCACGCCGTTGCCGATCAGGTCCATGATCTCGGCCCGGCCCCCCACCGCGCCGAGGGCCGTGCCGCCGGAGATGGACTTGGCCAGGCACATGAGGTCGGGCTGGACTCCGAAGCGTTCGGCGGCTCCACCGGCCGCGATGGTGGCGCCGCACTTCACCTCGTCGAAGACGAGCACGACGCCGTGCGCGTGGCACAGGCGGCGTACGCCTTCGAGATATCCGGGCTGAGGAAGGACGATGCCGATGTTCATCATCACGGGCTCGATGATGAAGCAGGCGATCTCGCCGGCCCGCAGGGCGAAGAGCTCTTTCAGCGCGCGCAGGTCGTTGTAGGGGACGGCCACGGTGTAGTCCGACAGCACGGCTGGGATGCCCAGCGATGCCGGCGGTTGCCGGCCGGTGTCATCGGCTTCGTTCACCAGCTGAAGGCTGGGAGCGACGGAGTACATCACGCTGTCGTGATGCCCGTGGTACGAGCCCTCCACCTTGACGACGACGTCGCGTCCGGTCGCCGCTCGCGCCAGGCGCACGGCGTCCATCGTCGACTCCGTCCCCGAATTGGTGAACCGCACGCGGTCCAACGAGAAACGGCGGCAGATCTCCTCGGCCAACAACACAGACGTCTCGGTGGTGACGGCGAAGTGCGTGCCGGTACGCGCGGCGCGCTCCACCGCTTCGACGATCTTGGGGTGGGCATGGCCGACGGCCATGGAGCCGAAGCCGTTGTGGAAGTCGACGTAGTGGTTGTCGTCCACGTCCCACACCTCGGCTCCGGCACCCCGCGCCAGGTACACCGGGTAGGGCTTGCCGGCCTGGAAGGAGGAGGCCACGCCCAGCGGCATGGAATGGCGGGCCCGTTCGAACAAGGCGGCGGACCGGGGTGTCCGGCCTACCAGGGCGTCGAGCTCGTGCCGGTACAGCTCCCGGGCCCGGCTGACCACCCCCCCGGTGTGGTCAGACTGTGGTCCGGCCGTGCTATTTCGTAGCATGGCCGCCACTCTACTACGAGATATCGCAGGATAGGGAAGCTATTACTACGAATATCGTTTCCCCGGGCCCGCCGGGCGGGGACCTGCAGGTCAGGACAGGTCCGCCAACCACGGCGGCCGGGGTCATAGCGTCTGGACATGCCGTCGGCCCGCCCGACGCCAGGGTGCTAGCCCTGCTCGCCCGCAGAACCTCCCTCGTCTGGCGCGAGGGGCGGATCGTGCGGCTGACGGTGCGAGTCCACCCCGGTGCCGCGCTGACCAGGGTCGGCGGACGGTACGGCGACAGCGAGCCTCCGGTCCTGGTCGTGCGCGTGCAGGCGCCGGCAGCCGACGGACGCGCCACCACTGCGGCGGTGGACGCCGTGGCGAGCGCGCTGGGTGTGCGGCGCGCCGATCTGCGCGTGGTCGCGGGCGCGACATCACGGACGAAGATCCTCGAGATCGACGCGTCACAACGCACTGACACAGCCCTTGCGGACGCGGTGGCCGCACTGTTGCGCGCATGACTGCGCTCGTCGGCGACACGCGAGGGTCCTTGCACTGCACATGGGTGACGAGTAGAAATGTCGTCCATTGTGAGTGACGTCGATCGCGTTTCGACGCCACAGTCCTCGCCGCACCGGTTCCTCCGCTGGTGTCGAGCGAAGCCGGCGGGGACCGCCGCCTCGGTCGTTGCCGCCATAGCGCTGCTCGTCGTGGTGCTCGTCGCGCCGGTGACGCACGCCGGTGCCGATCCAGTGTCGGACACGCGCAACCGCGTCAACCAGGTGAACGGCCAGCTCCAGAACGCGCAGGCCCAGGCGGCCCAGGTCGCCGCACAACTGCAGGCCGACGCCACCCGTCTCGATGTGCTGGCCCAGCAGTACGAGGCGGCTCAGGAGAAGGTGGGTGAGCTCGACGCGCAATTGGCGAGCACCAAAGCCCAGATCGCGCAGACGCAACAGCGCGTCGACGCCGCCGAGGCCACGCTGCGGGCCGCGGCGTTGCAGAGCTACATGAGCGGCGCTACCGACAACGCCTTCGAGTCGCTGTTTTCCTCCGGCGGCGAGCAGTCGCTCGTGACCCAGGAGTACCGCCGGGTGGCCAGCAACCACATCTCGAGCGCCATCGACGCGCTGCACCAGGCCCAGGCCGCGCTGAGCACCCAGCAGGGAGAGCTGCAGACGACCGAGGCGCAAGCGCGCGCCGCCGCCGCGCAGGTGGCGCAGGCCCAGCAACAGGCGCAGGCCACCCAGGCCCAGCAACAGGCCGCGCTGGGTCACCTGAAGGGGCAGATCGCCACCCTCGTGGCGCAGAAGCAGCAAGCGGTGGTGGCCGAGCAGGCGGCCGAGTACCAGGCCAAGCTGGCCGCCGAGCAGGCGGCGGCGGCCGCAGCCGCGGCGAAGGGCACGGCGCTGGTGAACATCGCCGTGTCGCCGGGGGCCGGGGGTGCGGTGCAGGCGGCCGAGAGCCAGCTCGGCGTCCCCTACCAGTGGGGGGCCGAGTCGCCCAAGGGTTCGGCCGATCCGGGCTTCGACTGTTCGGGGCTGACTCAGTGGTCGTGGCGCCAGGCCGGGGTGTCGCTTCCCCGTACTGCCCAGGAGCAGTACGACGCCATCCCCCACATCCCCTTCTCCTCGCTGCAACCGGGGGACTTGATCTTCTGGAACGACGGCACCGACTCGGTCCAGCACGTGGGCATGTACGTGGGCAGTGGCAACGTCGTCGACGCGCCGCACACCGGCGACGTGGTGAGGATCCAGGCCATCTGGGGTAACGGGTTGGTGGGCGCCGGGAGGCCCTGACCGGGCCCTCCGGTCGCCCCGAGCGCCCCGCCAGGACCCCGCCAGGAGGCTGACGACGGCACCTATATACTTGACACACTGCCTACGCAGGCGCAGAGTGGAACGCATGACAGAGATCGACCCAATCGCAGTCGCACTCACTGACGCGGCCGACAGGATTTCCAGCCGGGTCGTAAACCACGCCTGTCCAGCCTGCAATGCCGAAGCGTGGGCCTTTCCGACAGATAGGGCCATTGCGATTCAGTGGGTCACACTCGTCAATGGTGGGGTAACCCCGACAGGTGCCGTCCACTTGGGGATTGGTTTTACGTGTGGCAACTGCGGCTTCGTGCGCCTGCATATTCCTCCTACTGATTTGGTTTCGTGATGGAGCGAATGTCACTGGCTCAGGTCGCATCGAAGTTCTCGGACGAAGCCGCGGCATGGGAGTACGTCGAAGCGATCAGGTGGCAGGGAGTACCGATCTGCCCGCGTTGCAGCTCCCTAGACGTGACATTCATTCCGCCACGTTCTAAGAGCACCAGGACCACACGAACTGGCGCACCTACGTACCGACGTCTTTGGTACTGCCGTTATTGCAAAAGGCAGTTCTCATGCCTCATTGGCACGATATTTGAAGGGTCGAAGATTCCCCTTCGTAAATGGGTTATGGGTATCTATCTCATGGTCGCAGGAAAGAACGGTTGTTCCGCAATGGAACTGCAACGCGACCTAGAGATTACGTATAAGAGCGCATGGTTCATGGTCCATCGTATTCGTGAGGCAATGGCGCACTCTCCGAACGGAAAGATGCGAGGCATCATCGTTGCCGATGAAACGTGGGTCGGCGGGAACCCTGAGTATCAACACGCATCGCGTCGTGCTAAGCGTGCGCCGTTCACCACAGATAAGGCCATTGTGGTATCGGTCGTGAACAAACTCACTGGCGAAACGCGTTCTGAGGTTGTCCCGAACGTTCGGTCCCACAACATTCGCCGCGTCATTACAAAGAACGTCGAGCCCTACGGGTCCGTCCTACAGACGGACTCCGCATTGCACTATCACCAGATAGGAACGAAGTTCACGAAGCATGAGTCCGTGAATCACGATGCTGGCGAATACGTCGGCCCTACTGGTGCGACAACGAACCACGTCGAGAACTTCTTTTCACAGTTCAAACGGTCCCTAGATGGCACGTACCATTGTGTAAGCCGTGAACACCTAGGACGCTACGCACATGAGTTTGATTTCCGTGCCAGCACTCGCAAAATGGCCGACGGTGACCGCGGTGCCGAAGTATTCGACCGCGCCGCTGGTGCGTATATCAGTTACCAGTCCCTGATTTCGGCTGGTCCTGTGGCTCAGAAGTCTCGGAGGAAGCCTCCAGGTCGTCCGGGTCCACGTCGAGCAACGCTTTCATAGCCTCGTCTAGCGACAAGGGATGAAGGCTTAGCGGTTTGCTGGCGTTACCGCGGGTCTTTTTGGAAACCACGTTTCCATGATATCGGGTGGTAACTCGGTTACGTTGACGCGCCAAAATCCCCAGTAATAGCGTGGTGTTTCCTGGCCCGGTGATCGACGGCGGGCTCGGAAAACAAAGGGCATGAGCCCTACCGTCGAATCGCAGTAACCGGGCCTCTATCCGCTTGATTTCCAGAGAGGAGAAGGGCTCGTGACCGTAGCTGTAATCGTGACCCTTGCTCTGGAGGCATACATCTGCACCATTCGGATTGTGTCTCTATGGGCCGAACGTCGTAAGTAGCTAGCTGGTGCAGTTTCAGATACGGACGTGAGAAAAAAGGGAATACCGATCCGGTCGCAGGCGACGGCGTGTTGCTGGCCTCACCGGCCGGCGCACGCCAGACCTGTTTCTCAAGATTCGGCCTCCATGGCAGACTCAAAAATCGCTGCAAGTTTTGATTTTGGAGGCGTCCATCCCTCGTCCGACGCCCAAAACAGTTCTCTAGGCTGATTATCAGAAAAGACCTTGTAGGCCGTCAGACCGCATAAGTCTGGGTCCTCTTTGTTGACCATCATCACCAAATCGCAGTAATGCCTTGCCGTACGATCCTCTGGGTGAAATCGCTTTACGTATTCCCATGCCACGGAAACGGTAAGGCACGACTGTCCGATGGCGCGATCATCACAACGCGGTGTGCCGTCATCCCAGTCGTGTATGCCATTTCGGTGAACGTGGAGAATGCCCGGTACTCCTCCTAAAAAGCCCGCAAAGAGAAAGATCGCCCCAGCATTACACGCGACGTTTGCGTTCCGTACTTCATCCGATAAGGCACTTACCAGGTCTTTCCAACTGCTTAGATTGGCCTCATGGCATAACCATTCCTCAACAATCGTCGCGGCGTGTTCGGCATTACCGATGCCTGCCCAGCTCCAGATAAACCCTGCCTCGCTGGGTACTACTTTGGCCTTATCGACCAACTCCGCTCGTGCTGCATCCCCGCTGGATTGTCGTTCCTTGCGATCAGAGACAAAGAGAATGCTTTTGTCCTCGCACACAATGGCGGAATGTTGCGTCATGGGTTCCTCCTCGTCTGGCGACGGTACGTCGCTTCTGGGGGGAACAATCACCACTTCCACCACTGGGCTCCTTAAATGGAACGCCAGGGCTAGGAAAACTCAAGCGACTACGTACCGTCACGCATCATC
>DATGGF010000255.1:0-5613 GCA_035308625.1 Acidimicrobiales bacterium
CCCCCCAGGCAGGCGCGTCCTGTGCCAGGGTGTCCACGCCGGGTGGTCCTCTGGTGGCGAACAGAGATTCGTCAGGATTGACGAGGCCTGATTCCCCCACCAGGGACAACACTTCGGCCATCCTGCGCCATGGCCGGGGCCGACTCGGCCCGGCCCAGAAGGGACGGGGACATGCGACGCACGTTGCGCTTCGGGTTTGTCGGCATCGCCGCGGTTGGGCTCACGCTCCTACCTGCGACGAGCGCCTGGGCCTCGCCCCACTTCGCTGGGGCTGCCCCCGGTCACGCCACGTGCCTCTTTACGATCAACCTGCGCTTCAGCCCGGCACTCACCAACTCGGGCGGCGGCACCAACACCCGGGCCGTCGGGAAGGCGACCGGCTGCACCGCCAGCTACTTGGGCATCAGCTTCAAGCGTGTCGAGAAAGTGATCATCAACTCCAGGAACCAGGCCGCCCCGTTCCTGACCAACCCGGGGCTGTGCGGCAGGGCCACCACCCCCGGAGGGAGCTTCTCGGTGCGGTGGAAGGGCAACTTCGACGGCGCCTTCGGCGGTCAGAACTTCTCGGGCACTGCCACCTTCTCGCCGAGCGTCATCAGCACCGGCGGGGCGAGTCTCGACACCAGTGGCCCCACTGTGGGCCTCGACCTGTTGCCTCCGGCCGGCAATGCCGTGGTGGGGTCCTTCAACCGGCCCCCGGCGGGGTCGGGTGCTATCAGCGGGACACTCGAGAGCAGGTACACGACCAGCGCCCTGAGCGCCCTGTGCGCCGGCAAGGGCATCAAGTTGCTGCGCGTCTCGGGTCTCCTCACCATCAGCTGAGCCATCCGCCCACCTGACCCTCGCGCCGCGACCCCGAGCCGCAGGTTGCCCGCGCTCGCGCGCGCGGCGATGGTCTTGGGCGGCTGCATCGTGTCGTCGACGTGCTACGCCGTGACCATCCGGGCCGCGCTCGGGTTGGGGCCCCTCTTCGTCGTGCAGGACGGCATGGCCCTCCATCTCGGCGTGTCGATCGGCACCGCCGTGATCATCGTCGGCTTGTCCCTGGTGGTCCTGGCATTGGCCCTGCGGACCTGGCCGGGCCCGGCCACCATCGTGGTGCCCTTCATCTCCGGCATCGCCCTCAACGCGGTGTTGCCCACCGTGCCCGTGTTCCACGGACTGGTGCTCCGACTCGCTCTCGTCGTGGTGGCGAGCTGGATCATGGCCCTCGGCGGCGCCATGATCTTCCGGGCGGCGACGGGAGTGGCCGCCTACGACCTGGTGATGCTCGGGATCTGCCGGGTGCTGCGCCGCAAGGTGTCCGTCGTCCGCCTGGCCATGGAGCTCACCATGTTGGGATGCGGCTGGCTGCTCGGCGGTGCCGTCGGCATGGGGACGGTCATCACCGCCGTGCTCATCGGGCCGAGCCTGCAGTTCTGGATGCGGCGCCTCGGAGCGCTGGGCGCCGACGAGCTCCCGGCTACCACCTAGGAAGAAGAAAAGGGTGCCGCCCCTGCGACCCCGGGGGGGACCGATGGCCGCAGGGCTCGACACCCCATCCGTACGCCGTCCGACCGGGTCTCGCTGGTGTATTCGACGACGGAGCGCCCCTTCGTGCTGAATCAGCCTTCCGGGACATGGCAGGTGCTCGCAGGAGGAATCTTCCTGCCGACATCAGCGTCGTGAATTCCCCCTGGGGATCGCAAGGGGAAAAAGCTGGGGATTAGTGGCGGTTGGGAAACGGTCGATCAGCCGTGGTGCTGGATCTGGACGCGCACTCCGGCGAATGCGCCACCGGGTGGCGCGCCGATCCGGGGGACCGAATCGATGTGCAGACCGTCACGCAGCGCGGCGACCGTATAAGCCTGGGCCACCGGAAGGAATCGCGCCGGCGTGAGGTTGTTGGCCTGGCAGCCGTTGACCGCAAGCTTGGCCAGCTCGCCACTCACCAGATGTAATGAGAGGGCGAAGCCGACGAGTCCGCCACCACCGCCACCGCGGATCTGGGTACAGATGTCGGTGAAGGTGTCGTGTCCGGCGCCCGCTACTTCCACCCAGGTGGTCGGCCCCGGGAAGTGCTGGTACTCACTTTTGAGGATCGACGGCGTCAGTGCGATGTCGTCCAGGCCGCCGATGATCACCACCGGCTTATGGGAGTACGACCCGGACGGGCCCACCGGGGCCCAACCCACCGCCGTGGCAATCCGGGGATCACTCAGCGCGTCGAAGGCCGTCCCTCCCCCGGCCGAATGGCCGACGGCGGCGATCTTGCCTTCGTCGACGAGGCCGTGCAGCACCGAAGTGGTGTCGCTCGAGGCCTGCTCCAACGCAGTGAGCGACGAGGACATGACGCTGCTGTCGAGCGCGGGACTGTCCCCGCTCGTCTTGTTCTCGGCCTGGGCCACCAGCCCTCGTTCGGTGTAGTCGGCCGACACGATCACGAACCCCCACGAGGCGATGCCGGTCAGCAAATTGGAGTAGTAGAGGCGCGACGCCCCGAAGCCATGGCTGAACAGCACGGCCGGGAACGGCCCGGCCGTCGAGCCGGGCGCCTCGCTCCAAGCCGACGTGGAAACGGTGGCGTTGTACTTGGCCGGAACGATGGCGGTCAGGGCGGCCGGGAGAGGGTCGGCGTCGCGGTAGGAGAAGTGGGTGTGCCCGGCCAGGCCGGCCGGGTCGGCGGGGTAGTACACGGTCGCCAGCCGCTCGCCATAGGAGCCGTCCGGCCCCAGATCGAGCGTGGTCACGCCAACGGCATCGGGCCCGGGCTGGCCCCATGCCGATGACGGGCCGCTGCCCCCAGAAGAGGAAGAACCGGACGGAGAGCCCGAGGAGCACCCTCCGGCCACCGCGGCCATCACGGTCAGTGCCGCTGCGGCGAACGCGCGGGGCCGCACTACTTGATGAGGATGCGCAGGTTCTGGGTGGCCGTGCCGCCCACACCGGTAGTGGCGGTGATCTGCACCCGGTAGACACCCTCGGAGCCGGTGGCCGGCGTCCCGCTCAGGGTGGCGGTGTCGTTCCCGTTGTCCACGAAGCTCAGCCCGGACGGCAGCGTCCCGATCTCCCCAATGGTGGCGACCGACGGGTGTGAGTGGACCCGGACGTTGAGAACCAGCGGCAGGCTCGGGAAGCCGAGCAGACGTGACCGGGAGGTGATCTTGGGAGCCAGGTTGACGCCCTTGTCGACGGTGAAATCGGATCCGGCGCTGACCGCGGTGACACCGGTGAGACCGTGCACAACCGTGGGCGTGTCGCGCTGGATGATGGTGCCGTCGCCCAGCTGACCCGAGCTGTTGTCCCCGAAGGCCTCGACCGTGCCGTTGCGCATCAGCACCACGCTGTGCTGACCCCCGGCGGCCAGCAGGTAGGCGTTGCTCATGGAGAGCGTGACCGGCACGTCGCTGTCGGTCGTGGTGCCGTTGCCCAGCTGGCCGTGGGTGTTGTCCCCCCAGGTGGCCACGTTCCCGAGCGACAGCACGGCGATGGAGTGGCCGCCGCCGGCGGCGATGGTGTGGACGAAGGTGAGACCACTCACGGGGACGGGCACGTCGCTGTCGGTCGTAGTGCCGTTGCCCAGCTGGCCGTGGGTGTTGTCTCCCCACGAGTCGACGTCCTTGTTCCCCATGAGGGCCAGGACGAAGTCGCTACCGGCCGACACGAGCCGCACCTCGTTGGCGATGGCGGTCACCTCGACGGGCACGTCGCTGTCGGTCGTGGTGCCATTGCCCAGCTGGCCGTGGGCGTTGGCCCCCCAGGCATAGACGGTGCCGTAGGGCACCACCGCGGTGCTGAAGGCCTCCCCCGCTTGGATCTGGTACACGCCGCTCACGCCGGACACGTTCACCGGGACCGAGCTGTCGGTGGTGGTGCCGTTGCCCAGCTGGCCGTTGGAGTTGTCACCCCAGGCCACGACCATGCCGTTCTTGAGCAGCGCCAGACTGTGGTGCCCGCCGGCGGCGACGGCCCGCACCTCACCGGCCGGGAGCCCGGACACGGCGACCGGCGAGTGGCGATCGGTCGTGGTGCCGTCGCCCAGCTGGCCGTGGTCGTTCTGGCCCCAGGCCACCACGTTGCCGGTGGAGAGCAGGGCCAGGGCGAAGTGGTCGCCGGTGGCCAGCTGGCTGATGCCGCTCACCCCGCCCACCAAGTCCGGGCTCGAGCTGCTCGTCGTCGACCCGTTGCCCAGCTGGCCCGAGGCGTTGTTACCCCACGCCAGCGCCACGTTGGGCAGCGGCATGGCGGAGACGGGACCCGATGCGGTGAGGAGGACCCCGCCAAGTAAGGCAGTGAGTGCCGCGACGCCTGTCGCGACCTTGCGCCCGATGCCGTTCACGCCCAGTCCCCCCTGCTCGGCCTCGGACACCGGCCCGACCGTGGGGGAACCAGCCGGGGCCGGGACCCGCCCGCTACCGGGCCCCGAGCCGCACGGCCTGGACTGCCCCCCGTTCGTGACCGATCCCCGTCGAATCTGCCGCCGCGCTCAGCCCCCGTGGCCCTGCCGGCGACCCCGGTAGGCGGAGGCGAGTGCGGCACGTGCACGGTAGCCGACCGTCAGCAGTGCCGCCGCGGCCAGTGCTCCGAGACCCATCTCGCCGAGGAGGAGCACACCGGGCCCGGTTCCCGTGTAAGCCAGCGACCCCGACCCGGTGGACGCGGTCGCCGGAGGCGCTGTGGTGGGCGTCGCGGCCGGCGCGGTCGTCGTCGGCGCGGCGGACCCTCCCGCCGATGCCGTGGCGATCTGCGGCGACGTCTGCGCACCCGACGGCTTGTTGGCCGTGATGCCCGAAGGCACCGAGTTGTTGGCGTAGGCCGTGCAGTTGAGGCTGAGCGGGTTCCCCGAGACCGTCAGCGTCAGGCTGGCCACGGCGTCCTGGGAGATGGTGATCGCCCCGCCGCTGGCCGTGAACGGACCAGCCGTCCCCGGTGTGGCCGGGATGGTCAGGGCCAAGCCCGTGCTCGGGATCGTGCTCGGGATGGCCAGGTTGAAGGAGATCGGTTGACCCTTGAGCTGCGCCGGTGTGGCGCCGGTGGCGTCCAGCGTGGTGATGGCCTGACCGGCGATCGACGTGTTGCCCAGCGCCTGCGCCGCGGTGACGATGGCCGCCGGCAGGTTCACCGTCGTCTGGTAGTTGGACACCGAGAACTGCCCGCCGGATGCGGGCGAGGCCGGGGTGATGCTGGCCGTGGTGACCACGCCGTTCAAGGCGATGGAGCCCACGGGGGTACCCGGGCAGAACAACTCGTACGGCGTCGAGTCGGCGAAGGCCGATGTCGCCTGTCCGGCCACGATCCACCCGGTCATGCCGAGGATCGCGGTCGCTCCCGCCACCCGCAGAGAGGCGCGCTTGACCCGTCGAATTCCCTGTCCGTGGTTCATCTGGTCGACTGTAGAAAGCCACGTGCCGCGGTCGCATCGTCACGATTGATGATTTGAAAGGTCCCTGGTCCAGCCTTCGCGCCGTCAGATCGGCCGAAAGCCCGGCTCGGAGCGACCACGGGTAGTGACAGACAGGCCCAGCGGGTCAGCCGGGCAAAGGGCCGGCGCCGGCCTTGGCGTGGTGCGAACCGGGCTTGTGCACACCACCGGCGGGCTTGTGCCCGGGCGCGTGGCCCTTGCCGCCGTGCCCG
>DATGGF010000256.1:0-3779 GCA_035308625.1 Acidimicrobiales bacterium
TCCTGTGGTACCTGGTGGGGTCGCTCTTCGGGGTGCCGCGCTGGCTGGTCGACGTCACGCCCTTCGTCCACGTCGGCTTCGTCCCCACCCAGGACTTCCAGCCGGTGGCCGCGGCGGTGATGGCGGGCATCGGGCTCGTTGCCGCCGCCACAGGAGCGGTGTTCTTCCGTCGCCGCGACATCGTCGGCGCGTAGACGTGCCGGGCTATGCGCCGGCGGGGAAGGTGCGGTGCCGGAGCTCCCGGCCCACCCAGATCGAATACTCCTGGTAGAAGTCCTCGCGCCCGCGGCGCTGGGCCTCCCGGTGCTCAGGATCGGATCGCCAGGCAGCCTGATGCTCGTCGGTGTCGAAGACGATGAGCGACAGCCGCTCTCCGTCGGGCGCCGTGAAGGTCTTGAAGTCGAGCAGGCCGGGCATGGCCCGGGCCCGTGCCTCCATGGCCGCGGCCACGTCGTCGTACCCGTGAGCGGCCGCGTCGGGCCGCAGGCGAGAGCGGAAGACGGTCAGGACCGGCCCGGACGAAGCATGTTCCATGCGTGGAAGTCTGCTCCAGGCTCCGGCGGCCCGGCGCGTCGCCGGACGCGTCCTAGAGCCACTGCTCTCCGAGCTCGGCCAGGTCGCGGCTCTTGCCGCCTGAGCCCTGGAAGACCCCGTTGAGCTTCTCCGGTGTCCAGATGCTGGTGATCCCCTTGGCGTTGTCCCCCAACCCGCCGGCATGGGCCTGGCGCATCGCGGCCCCGTGGGCGCCGCCGCGCAGCGCCTTGCGCGCCGAGTCGACGCTCTCCCAAGCCGAGAACGTGAAGTTGCGCCTCCCGACCGTGGCCAGACACGACCCCAGGTATCCCTCGTTGCCCAGTTGCTCCGTGACGATGGCCGTACTGGCGTCGATCAACGTGAATTGGTGCTCCGGGTCGATGTCGATCCACGTGACGGTCAGCGCACCGGGAACGGTCGTGCGTTGGGTGTCGACGTGCAAAGCGATGCCGAACTTCACGAATGGGTCCATGTCGGCAGGGGAGATGTGCGCTTGCAATCCGAGCTGCCCCAGCATGGTGGCGGTGTCGAAGTACCCGACGACCCGGGTCAGACGGTCGCTGTCCACGTCGTAGTCGATGAAGTCTGCGCCGGGAAGGGCGACCGTCTGCCCGGTGGCGGGACCCTGGGGCATGGGGCCGGTGTTGGTCCCGTGCATGACCCATTGGGCCGCGGCCGACGACGCACCCGTCGGCGCAACACTGACCAGCTCGAACCGAATGTCGGGGAAGCCGGTCAGCAGGCCGTTCACGTTGGCGGCGAGGGCGTCGCCGGCCAACGGGCCACCCGTGGTGGGGTCCTCGTACGTGCCGCCGTCGGTCAACGTGGCGACGACGGCATCGGCGTCGTGCGCGTTCCACGCCTCGAAGTACCGCTCCAGCGCATCGGTCAGGGCCATGCCCCCTCCTCCTAACCCTGGGCGAATTGGATGAGCTTGTTCACCGGCATCACCGCCGGCTCACCCGGGTCCAACCCCATCTCAGCCAAAATGGGCATGAGCAACTCCCCGAAAGCGGCGAAGCTCTCGGGCGAGTCCCAGATGTCGTACACCATCAGGTCCCCATCTTCACCGATGCAGGAGTGGTGCAGGCGGTGTGGGTTGCGCCCGTCGCCCGCCTCGTCGAGGCGGCGGTGGACCTCCTCGAACTGGGCCAGGGTCATGCCCTTGGGGTGGAAGTAGGCGGCGATAGCCATGTCTCTCCTTATCCGTCTCCGACTCGTGGGTTCGCTGGAGCAATCGGGCTCAAGCCGTGACCCGCAACACGGCCGGGGCAAATACCTCGTGCGCCGGGTGGAAGGTCACCTCGGGCATGGCGTCGACCCCGACCTGGGCCATGCCCGGCCCGAGGCGCTTCTCGCCGAAATCGGAGAACGCCTGCTCGCTCTCCCAGGCGTCGAGGTTGTGGCAGTCGGATCCGTCCCACCAGGTGAGATGGGCCAACGCGCCGGTCGGCGGCGTGTCCAGCCAGCCCACTGCGTCGCGGACCCTGTCGTACTGTTCCTTGGTCACCCCGCGGAGCACAACATGGGCGATGACGGCCATGGGACCCTCCTTGCGTCGATGGCGCCGATGGATGCGCTCGTTACTGGTGCGTCTACGGCGCCGCTCGGACCGCCGGATCACCGTTGATCCGCCCGCACCTCGGCGCCGAATGGTTGTCATGCGATCGAAACGGACGGCAGGACTATCGTGCTGGCCGTGGAGATCCACGACGGGGGTCTCGTCGCCCGGCTCGTGGCCGGCGACGATGATGCGCTGCGGGACCTGTTCGACCGCCATGGCGGGTTCGTCCTGGGCATCGCCCGTCGCGTCACCGGCAGTGCCGCGCTGGCCGAGGAGGTGCTCCAGGACGTGGTCACCGCCCTGTGGCGCCACCCCGAGCGCTACGACGCGGAGCGCGGGTCCCTGCGTGCCTACCTCGGGGTCCAGACCCACCGGCGGGCCGTGGACCTGGTGCGCAGCGAGAGCCGTCGTCGCAGCCGGGAGGAGCGCTCGGTGGCACTGCGCGAGCCGCTGTGCGTGGAACAGCCCGCCGGTCAGGCTCCGGCTGGGGCACTCGGCGAGGAGAGCGACGTGACGGCCGCCGTCCGTGAGGCCATCGCCCGGCTGCCCGAGGACCAGCGAGCCGCGGTGGAGCTGGCCTTCTGGCAGGGCCGGACCTACCGGGAGGTGGCCGTCGTCCTGGGCATCCCCGAGGGCACGGCCAAGTCGCGCCTGCGGTTGGCCCAGCGCAAGCTGCACCAGTGGCTGTCCCCGGCCGTGGCGGGGAGTGCGTGATGGCCTCCGACGGTGTCGACATGCTGCGCGAGCTCGACTTCGCGCTGGCCGAGGCGGACTCGCTGTCGGTGGGCGACCGCACGCGCAGCCGCGTGCTCGGCGACGCGCTGGCCGCCCGGGCACCGGGGCCGTCCTCCTTGGGCCTGCCCCGGATCAGCGGCGCCGAGGCCTTCCGCCGTGCCGCCCACCAGCTCGACGAACTGCTCGGAGAGCTGGGCGCCGACGAATGGCAGCGGCCCGCCCTCCGCGACCTCGACGTCCAGGGTCTGGTCGGGCACCTCATCGGGGTCGAACAGGCCTTCGCCGACGCGGTCGAGGGCATCGACGACGCGGTGGCCGAGGCCGACCACGTGAGCTCCACCCAACCTGCGGCGGAACGGCAACGCGGTGTCGACCCGACAGAGACGTTGGCCGCCTGGCGCCACACCGTCGAGCGCAGCCTGCGGGCGGTCGACGGTGCGGATCCCGACGCTGACGCGCCGATGTTCTACGGCATCTCGCTACCGCTCGACCTTTTGCTGGTGGTGCGCGCCTTCGAGGTGTGGGTGCACCACGAGGACGTCCGGCGCGCCACCGGCCGTCTGCCGGCTGCTCCCGACGACTGCGTGCTGTACCGGATGACGGAGCTGGCGGTGGAGCTGCTGCCAGTGGGACTGGCCCGGGCCGGCCTGGTGACTGACGGCGACGATCGTTGTCTGCGGATGGTGCTCACCGGGGCCGGCGGTGGCACCTGGCTGGTGCCGCTCGACGGTTCACCGGCTCGCCATCCCGCCGCGTCCGGCTCAGCCGCACCGGACTCGGGCGCGTCGGCGTCAGCCGTGATCGAAACGGTCGACTTCTGCCGCGTGGTGGGCAACCGGGTCGACCCGTTGTCCCCGTTGACCCGGTTGGCGGGGGACGAGACCCTGCTTCGGGGCCTGCTGGTGGGCGCCGCCTCCCTGGCCCTGGACTGAGCGGCTCAGGGCAC
>DATGGF010000257.1:0-10188 GCA_035308625.1 Acidimicrobiales bacterium
GCCGACCTGGGCGTCCAGGCCATGTTGACCGATCCGACCGGGGCGCATCTGGCCATGTGGCAAGCGGGCACGTTCCCCGGCTTCACCGTGCTCATGGAGCACAACGCGCCGAGCTGGTTCGAGCTCCACACCCGCGAGCACGACAAGGCGGTCGCCTTCTACCGCAACGCCTTCCGGTGGGACACCCGCGCCGAGAGCGACACCGATGAGTTCCGCTACACCGTAATGAAGGACCCGAGCGGCGAGGGCGAACTGGCCGGGATCATGGACGCCAAGGCGTTCCTGCCCGATGGCGTGCCCTCGCACTGGTCCGTGTACTGGGAGATGGCGGACATCGACGCCGCCGTGGCCAAGACCACCGCGCTCGGTGGATCGGTCGTAATGGCGCCCGAGACCACCCCGTACGGGCGGCTGGCCACCGTGACCGACTCGTGCGGGGCCCAGTTCAAGCTGCGACAGGGTTGAGCGGCTTCAGGGCACGCCCCAGTGGCCCGGTATGTAGGACGACTCGAACTGGCCGGCGCTGGTGCTCGGGGTCACCGTGATGTCCTGGAACACGGGCTCCGACGCCGAGCTCGGCCCGTATAGATAGATGGACGCGGGATAGTGCCGCATCGTGCCCGAGGCGCAGTCGGGCCGGCAGTCGTCGACGTTGGCCGTGCCGTTGCCCAAGGCATTGACAGTCCCCCACGAGCTCCAGGTGATGCCGGTCACGCCCACCGCCGCGTTCTCGCACACCACCAGCACACTGCGCGGGCGAATCGCCGGCTGTGATCGGGATCCGGCACACGCGTTCACCACCGGGACGGGTGGCGCCGTGTTGGTCACCGGCGTAATCGTCGAAGTCGATCCGGGCATCGCCTCGACGATGGTCGAGACCGACCCGGGCGACATCTCCGTTGTGGTCGTCGCCTTCGCGCCCGCCGCAAGGGTCGACGATCCGCAGCCAGTGGCGATCAAACTGAAGCAGGCGAGCGCCGCGGACCTTCGCCTTCGGGCCCGCCCGGCTCGGGCCCTAGCGGGCAACCACGCTCCAGTCGCGGTCGAACCAGCGCCGGATCCGGCTGGTGCCGAAATCAACCTTCTCCGCGGCGATGTCCGCCGACGGGCCGTAGAGCTCGCCCACGGGCGCTTGGCCGCTGCGGAAGGTCACATCAACCTTGCCCACCTCGTGGTGGCCGAACTCGAGGTAACAGACTCCCCTGCCGTCGTACTGCAGCGACGAGGGAGCGCCTCGCTGAGGCGCCACCAGCTGCTCGGCCACCACCGACGCCTGGCCTTCGGCGAACACTCCGGCCTTGGGCGTGCCCACGCTGGCCACGTCGCCGATGGCGTAGACGTCTGAGAACCGGGTCTTCAGCGTCAAGGGATCGACGGGCACCCAGCCGTCTACGGTGAGCCCGGACTGCTCGACCACGGCGGGCACGCGGTGCTTGGGCACTCCGAGGAAGAGATCGAAAGCCATCTCGCTGTCGTCGGAGAACACCACCACCTTCCGCCCGGGGTCGAGATGACTCACGGTCTTCCCCGGGTGCCAGGCGATCTCCCGTTCAGAAAAAGCCTCCAGAAGTGCCTTCGACGCCGCTGGCGACGGCGGGACAGGCGCCGGCAGCGGCATGACGAGACTGATGGCCGACACTTCGCGCAGTCCCCGCTGGGTGAGGAAGTCGTGCATCAAGAGCGCGGTCTCACTCGGAGCAGGAGGACACTTGAACGGTGTGGATGTCACCCCCACGACGACGTGCCCGCCCCTGAAGCCGGCCAACACGTCGCGCAGAGCGAAGGCGCCACTGTTCGTATAGAACTCGTAGCCCGCCTCGAGGAGGCCGGGCGTGGCCTCGGGCTCGAGTTCGGCCCCCAGGGCGACCACCAACACGTCGCCCTCGAACCGACCGGCACCGGTCTCCACCCGCTTGTGTTCGGCATCGATGGACCGGATGGTCGTCTGCACGAATTCGACGCCGGGTTTGGCCAGATCGCGGTAGGGGTGGAAGACCTGAGCGGCCTCGCGTCGGCCGAACATCACGTCGAGCTTGGAGAAGCCGAAGACGAAGCCTTCGGACCGGTCGATGAGGACGACGTCGGCGTCGGTACCGAGCTGCTCCGACAGCGTCGCCGTCAGCTCCAGCCCTCCGAAACCTGCCCCCAGGATCACGGTGCGCACGACCGGAGATTAGCGAGTGATGCCGGCGTGGAGGTGGGCCGCCCGGGGCTCGAACCCGGCACCTTGGGATTAAAAGTCCCCTGCTCTACCCGATGAGCTAGCGGCCCGGGACAGCGAAAAGCCCCGCGAGAACGACGCGCGAAGGTTACTCGCGGGACTGCGCCACCTGATTTGCGGGGTCGACCTGCGGCCGATCACCGCAAAGGGCTTGCGCCGGCGAGCCCGAGGAGTTCTCGGGATACATACAGCGCCGCCGGCTGTCCCGCGGAGGCGCGATGCACCGTGCCGTACTCGGTCAGGATCCCGGCCTCGGCGAGCCGATGGAGGTTGGCCAGCGCAGCCTTGCGGGAGAGACCGAGCTCGTCGACGAGTGTCTGTGACGTGAGGACGACATGGCGCGGGAGCAGTTCCACCACGTCGAAGACCGCCGCATCGCGGCGAAGCTTGCGCACAGCCGACGTCAGCTGCTCCTGCCACCGGCTCTTGATCTGCTCGACGCCGGCGATGAGGTTCCGCTGGGCCCGTCCGCCTGCCGCCACCGCATCGGCGAACCAATGGATCCATCGTCGGTGGTCGCCCAGCCGGAACAGGACGAGCCCAGAGGTGTAGCCGCCGACGTCAGCAGCGATGGCCACGCTCACTGGGGGCGGCACGAGCAGCGCCAACCGCCGGGTCAGCACCCAGGCGACGAGCATTCGCCCCACTCGCCCGTTGCCGTCGGCGAAGGGATGGATGATCTCGAACTGCGCATGGCTGACGGCGGCCTGCTCCACGGGATCGAGGTCGCCCCGATTGGCGTAAACGACCAAATCGTCGAGGAGCCGCGGGAGCTCGCCGGGTGGCGGTGTCACCAGATAGGCATCGAACGGGCTGGATCCGCCTATCCACCCTTGTTCGCGCCGGACGACCCCGACGTAGCGCTCGGGTGTGGGGCTGCCGACCAGCAAGGTGCGCTGCCATTCGCAGAGGGTCTCGACGGTCAGCTCGGCCGACGACCCCGCGCCAGCAACCGCTTCGGACACAGCGGTCAGGTTCGATGCCACCCAGGTCGCCGCCCCGGCCTTCGGTCGCCCCAGCTCCTCCTCGGCCAGAACCACGTCGACCACCGGGGCGGTGATCCCTTCGATGTACGACGAGGCCACCCCTTCCGAACGCAGGAGAAGCCGGGCGAGCGGCTCGTACCCCTCGACCAGGCCCTCGGCCGCGTGACCGACCTCGGCGGTGGCCAAAGCGGCTCGGGCGGCCGTCGGGGCATCCAGGGTGAGATCCCGCTCAGCGAGCAGGGCGGGGACGAAGGCCCGAACCCGGCGGCCGTTCCACACGACCTCGACTTCGTGCCCGGCCGCTTCCACGATCCCTCCTATAAGTTACCTCTGATAGTGTATCAGTAACTTATTTGGGTTGGGAAGGCCCAGCCTCAGGAAGGCCCGGGCCGGAGATGCGCTCGGAGACCAGCCGGGTCAGCTCGACCCTGGAGCCGATGCCCAGCTTCAGGTAGATCGAGCGGAGGTGGGCGGCAATGGGCGCTCCGTCCACCCGAACGTGATGGTCCGTCTATAGATCGTTGGCCACGCTGAGTCGATACTCCTCCACGGTGCCGTTGCCGGTTCGGAGGCATGGGCTCGGACACGGGAGGAACGCCGCACGATGGCTCAGGTGGGCGGTTCGACCGGTACGGCACCCGTGGTCGTCGGTGTGCTCGACGCCAAGTGGCGGGTCCAGCGGGTGAGCGCCGATGTGGCCGGGCTGCTCGGGTACGAGCCGGCCGAGTGCACGGGTACCGATGTCTTCGAGGCCGTCCATCCCGACGACTCGGCGACCTTGATGGTCCGGCTCGGCCAGGCCATGGAGTCGCAGCGGGCCGAGCGTCTCCGGCTCCGCCTGTGGCACAAGCGTGACGGCTGGTCGCCCACGAGCATCCTGCTGTCCCCTCTGGCCCCCGAGGACCCGTTTCCGCTCGGATTCGTGGCCACGTCGGCCGAGCTGGCACCCGAACGCGACCTCGAGGACCGGGTGGCCGTACTCGAGCTCCGGCTGCACAACATCGCGGCCGAGGTCCAGGCGGCCGGCATCTACTCCGAAAGTGTGGTGCGGGGTGTCTCGGCCCGGGCCCGCGAGCTGAGTGCCCGCCAGCACGAAATCTTGAGCCGCCTCGCCGCCGGACAACGCGTGGCCACGATCGCCCGCGACCTCGGTGTGAGTGCCAGCACCGTCCGCAACCATCTGTCACAGATCTTTCGCAAGCTCGGCGTTCGATCCCAAGCCGAGCTGCTCGAAGCCTTGCGCGGGAGTGGAAACACGAGGTGACGATTCGTCTAGGACGAAGTGACGCGTCGTCCATAGACATCAACGTCATCTGTGCCGAAGCTCTAGTCGGGAGGAATCGAAGCGCGGACCACCGAGCCGGCGGTGCGCGCGTGACGGGGAGGGCGGTACGCCATGGCACTCTGGCTCAACCGGTCGGATAGTGAGCAACCCAATACCGACAAAGGACGCAACACTTCGGCGCGCCCGGACACGGCGACGCCGCGGCACATGCTGGGTCGCACCGAGTTCATCCGCACCATGGAGGTGTTCGGAGGATTGTCGATGGGCGCCCGCCACCTGGTGGTGTTGCTCCTCGACATCAATCGATTCGAGTGGGTCAACGACGCCTTCGGGCTCGCCACCGGCGACAAGGTGCTCGAGACCATCGGCTACGCCACCCGGCGGGCTGCCGGTCCCGGTGCCGCGGTGGGGCGGTTGGGGGGCGACCGCTTCGGGATCCTGGTGTTCGTGCACAGCGAAGCCGAGGCCATGGGGCTCGCCCGCGAGATCCTCGGGCTCGTGTCGTCGCCCATGGTCATCGGCTCCCACGGTGTGCACGTCACCGGGCGCATCGGCATCAGCCCCTTCGTCGACGGGCCCGATGCTGCCAACACGACCATGCGCTACGCGCACGCGGCCTTGTCGGACGCCAAGCGCTGCACCATGGAGGACGCCATCGTGTGCGCCCCCCGCCGATGGGAAGAGGTGGACCACAAGGCGCGGATCCGACGCGAATTGGCCAGTGCCTTCGACACTCGCCAGCTGCGCCTGGCCTACCAGTCAGTGGTCGAGGTCCGTACCAGTCGAGTCGTCGGCTACGAGGCCTTGTTGCGGTGGCGCACCCCCGAGGGGGTCGACCTTTCACCTGAACTCTTCGTGCCGGTGGCCGAGGAGTTGGGACTGATCCAGAAGATCGGACGCTGGGTGCTCGACGAAGCTCTGTACCTGGCCTCGTCGATCCGCACCTTCGCCCCTCCCGCGGTGACGATGGCGGTCAACCTGTCACCACGCCAATTCGGCGACCCCCACCTGATCGACCAGGTGCGGACCACCCTCGACGCCCATCACTTACCCGCGTCGCAACTGGCCGTGGAGATCACCGAGAGCCTGGCGGTGGAGGACCGCCGCGCCCCGCACACCATCCAGGCCTTGCGCGAGCTCGGTTGCCACGTGGGCCTCGACGACTTCGGGATGGGCCAGTCGTGCCTGAGCTACCTGCGCCTGCTGCCGGTGGACTTCATCAAGATCGACCGGTCCTTCGTGGCCGAGATGACCACCGATCCCCGCGTCATGCGCCTGGTGCACACCATTGTGTCGATGGCCCGGGACCTCGGGCTCACCACCGTGGCCGAAGGGGTCGAGACCGAGGACCAGGTCCTCGCCGTGCGCGAGGTGGGGTGCACCCACGCCCAGGGCTTTCTGTACGGCCGGCCCTCGTTCCATCCCGACCTCGGAGGCACGCGCTAGCCCCAGGCGCGAAGCTGTCGGGCCGTGCCCACTACCACGCCCGTACCCGCGCCTCGCGGCGACCTGCCCACCTACGTCGCTACACCGGCCGGTGAGGGCCCCTGGCCCGGCGTCGTCATCGTGTTCGATGCGCTCGGCATGAACCAGGACGTACGCAACCAGGCCGACTGGCTTGCCGGCGAAGGCTTCCTGGCCGTGGCGCCCGACTTCTACCGCGGTGGCGGGGCTGTGCGCTGCATGGTTTCGGTCATGCGCGACGTCCGCGCCGGGACCGGACCGGTCTTCGACGACGTGGAGGCGGTTCGGTCATGGCTGACCGCGCGTCCCGACTGCACCGGATCGATCGGGGTCGTCGGGTTCTGCATGGGCGGGGGTCTGGCCCTGATGCTGGTGTCCGGCAAGGGCTTCTCGGCGTCGAGCGTGAACTACGGCGTGGCCCCGAAATCGGCGTACTCGCAATCCTTCCTGGCCGGCGCATGTCCCATCGTCGCTTCGTACGGAAAGAAGGACATGATGCTCAAGGGTGCCGCGGTTCGCCTGGAGCGTGCGCTCGAGGAGGCCGGCGTGCCCCACGACGTGAAGGAGTACCCCGAGGCCGGCCACAGCTTCCTGAACGATCACGAGGGGTCGGACGAGAAGGTCCCGCCGTTCTTCGCCGTGTACGCCAAGCTCGTCCCCGGCAACGGCTACGTCGAGTCGGCCGCGGCTGACGCCCGGCAGCGCATCAGCGGGTTCTTCGCCGAACACCTGCGCTCATGAGCACCAGGGAGGACCGGTGAGCCCGGTAACCCCGGCGAAGGGCATCGACCTGTCCTCGGCCACCGCAGTGGTGACCGGCGCCACCCACGGCATCGGCCGGTCGGTGGTCGAGGCACTGGTCGCCCGCGGCGCCAGGGTCGGCTGCGTGGCCCGGTCGGCTGACGACCTGGCCGAGCTGGCCGGCGCGGTGGGCCGGCCGGGTCAGCTGGCAGTGGCTCGCGCCGATGTGGGCAACCGGCCTGAGCTCGAAGGCGCGCTGGACACCTTGGCTGGAGCCCACGGACCGGTCGACGTTCTGGTGAACAACGCCGGCGTCGGGCTCTACGGCCCGGTCGTGCACCTGGACCCCGCCGACGCCGAACGGCTGATGCGCACCAACTATCTCGGCACTATGTATGCCACCTGCGCCGTGCTCCCCGGCATGATCGAGCGGGGTCGCGGCCATATCGCCAACGTCGCGTCGATCGCCGGGCTGCTCGGCACGCCCTTCGAAGCGGCCTACGCCGCCTCGAAGTTCGCGGTGGTGGGTTTCACCGAGGCGCTGGCCGTCGAGGCGGCGCCGTTCGGGGTCGGGGTGTCCATGGTCAACCCCGGGCCGGTGGCCACCGAGTTCTTCACCGCCCGGGGCCATCCCTACGCCCGGAGCCGGCCTCGGCCCATCGCCCCCGAGGTGGTGGCCGCCTCCGTGCTGCGGGGGATCGAGCACGGTCGCTTCGAGCAGACGTTGCCGAGGTCACTGGCCTTCGCACCTGTGGTGCGCCACCTGCTCCCGCGCCTGTACCTCCGGGGAACCCGGCTCGCCATGCGGAGGGAGTTGGCCCAGTTGGCTCGGGAGATCAGGACGGACTGAGGCCTGAGGTACCTCTTTTTCCTCCCCTGCAACTCGTGTAGCAGGGGAGATGGGAATTCGACCGGCGCAAGCTCGGAGCCCACCAGTCTCTTCGGCATCACCCCTGGTAGGGCTGTGCGAAGACCCCTCCAAGTGCCTCACTGTCCACGTCTCGGCCCCGTGCAAACGCTGTATGGGGCAAGAAAAAACGCCCTTCCACCTGGGCTTTGATCGCAAATTGGGGATTGATTGACCACGCATTGTGTGATCCATTGGGGCGTCACGCGCCGCGTTGACGCGGACGGTCGATGTGCCGGCGGCACAGGGGGATGTGAGGAGGCACCATGCGGAGGATCGGGCGGTTGACGAAGACGAACAGGCTGGTCTTGGGCAGCTTGCTCCTGGCCAGCGGCAGTGCGCTGGGGCTCTACGCGTCCAGCCTGGTTGTGAGCGCGGCCACCGGGAGCACCCTTTCGGGGAGCACCTTCGAGAGCGGCGACGGGGACCTGATCGCAGCCACCAGCGGGGGGACGAACGACTGGGTGGCCGCTAGCGGGACCAACCACACCTCCCCGGCGCCGAGTTTCGTGGGCAAGCAGGACAAGCCCAGTGGCTCCTCCGACGACGCCTTCGGTCAGGGCTCCAAGGAGGACATCGCCTGCCCGACTGTCGTCTCGGGGTCGATCCCGCCGAACAAGAGCGACCTGACTCGCTTCTACGTCGCCCACGAGTTCGGGAGCAACAACGACGTGCTCCTGTACCTCGCCTGGGAGCGGGCCAACGTCCTCGGCAACGCCAACATGGACTTCGAATTCGACCAGAACCGGGCCGCCGACGCTCCCTGCGCCAACGGGGTCACTCCCATGCGCAAAGCCGGTGACCTGCTCATCACCTTCGACTTCGGCGGGAGCGGGCAACCCGACATCGGGCGCCTCTTCTGGCTCACCGCCGCGGCCGGCAACACGGCGTCTCAGTGCTTCGCCAGCAGCTCGCTGCCCTGCTGGGGCAAGCGGGTGGACCTGAGCGCAGCCGGTGAGGCTAACGGCGCCGTGAACACCACGACGCTGAGCGACCCGCTCACATTCACCGGATCGACCCCGGGGCCGGTGTCGCTCCCGGCCGGCACCTTCGGCGAAGCGGGGATCGACCTCACCACCGCGCTGAGCGGGTCGGGAACTTCGTCGGGATGCAACACCTTCGGGTCGGCCGACTTGAACAGCCGGTCGTCCTCGTCGTTCACGTCGGAGATCAAGGACTTCATCGCCCCGGCGACGGTCAGCGTGTCCAACTGCGTGGAGGTGAACGCCTACAAGTACGACTCGACCAACAACAACCCGCTGGCGGGAGCGACCTTCACGTTGACGAACACGGACACGAGCGCGACAGTCGGCACCTGCACCACCGACTCGACGGGGTACTGCACCCATGACTTCGGGGGTGTCGCCTTCGGCAACTACAAGCTGTGTGAGACGACGGCTCCCGTCGGGTACAACGCCGATTCGAGTTGCCAGTCCTTCACGGTCGGGCCCGGCACCACCTCGCCGGTCATCCTGCGATTCTCGGACACACCCAAGCCGGAGTCGGTGGTCCTCACCAAGGAGGACGACACCGGGGCGCCGCTCGGCGGAGCTGTGTTCACGATCTACACCAACAGCAGCGGGGCGCCGGGGACGGCGACCACCTACACGTGCACGAGCCAGGCCGTCGACGGCTCCTGCACGATCGACAACATCGCGCTGGCCGGCGGTGACTACTGGCTGGTCGAGACGACGACTCCAAGCGGGTACGGCACGGCAACGTCGGCGGAGATCGTGCTCACCCCGGGGGACAAGACCACCACCGATATCAACGGGAACCCGTTGACGTTCCAGGACCCACGCCTGTTCAAGATCATCACGTTGGTATGCAACGAAGCCACCGGCTCCTTGATCGGCGGGAGCGTGTCCTACGACGGGGGGACGAGCGCCACCTCGGCCACCACCTTGCCGTCGGGAGACACCGGGGCGTCGATCTGCACCATCACCGGCGGTGGGGTGGACCCGGACGTGCACGCCGGGCCGCATGCGTCCTCTATCAACATCAGTTAGGCAGGTCAGGAAACGGAGAACGCAGCCGTGGCCGTCGCCGTATGCCCGTTGGCATCGGTGGCGGTCACGGCCAGCGTGTAGCTGCCACTCGGGACCCTCTTGCCGTTTGTACTAAGGCGGTTCCACGACATCGACACGCGCCCCTGACCTTCGGCGGCTGACGCCAGCAAGGTCTTCACCATGGTCCCAGCTGCGTTGACGATCGTCACGGTGTCGGTGGCCGCCACAGACTGCAGGAAGCTCATGTTGGCGGACGATTTCACGGGCTGCGGCGAAACCGACAAACCGGAAAGAGAGACGGGCGGCGGCGACGTCTGAGTGGGCGCGGCACCCGCCGGCGGCTGCTGGTAGGTGGAGGCCAGGAAGCTTTCGAGGCCGGGGACCTGGGACGCCAGGGGGATCTGGGTGTTCATCTGCGGTGCCGCTTGGCCGGCCGGGCTGCCAAAGAGCTCCCGGTAGTCCTCGGCGAAGATCTCGTCCTGGTTCCACATCCACGAGCTGTTGAGGTTCGGGTTGCCCGCTAGCCCGCGGGCCTGCAAGTAGGACGAGAGGGTCGGGTCCTGTTGGACCATGTA
>DATGGF010000258.1:0-2095 GCA_035308625.1 Acidimicrobiales bacterium
GGCAGGGTCCCCTCACTCGCCCCGGTGCTGGCCTTCGGCCGGGCGGGCCATCGGGAGTGGGTTGAGCGGTTGTTCGGGCGACATCTCGCCGGGATCGCCGGGGCTGGACGCGAGACCATCATCCTGCAGCTCGTGTGCGCGACCGACGTCTATACCTGGCAGATCTTGCGCCGCGACCAGCGCCTGTCTTGTCGCCGGGTCACGGAGATCATGACCGGGATGGTCGAAGCCATCATCGCCGCACCCTCGACCCGCTGGAGGCACGGGTGAAGTATCTGTTCGTCACCGTCGACGGCGGCGGGAACCTCCAGCCCGCTCTGGCCCTTGCTCAGCGCCTGAGGGCGCGAGATCACGACGTCCGCTTTATGGGCGGGACCTCGCAGCGACGCGCCATCGAGGAGGCCGGGTTTCCGTTCTCACGCTTCGCCACGGCGCCGGATATCGGGCTGGGTGATCCATCGACAAGCCCGGTACGGGACTGGGAGGACGACCCCGACACGGTCTTCGCGGCGCTGTGCGATCACGTGTGGTTCGGGCCAGCCGCAGCCTTCGGACGAGATGTGAGGGACGAGCTCGAGCGGGAGCCGTGTGACGGCATCCTCATCGACTACTTCCTGCCCGGCGCCGTTGCCGGCGCGGAAGCCGCCGGCGTTCCGGTAGCCGTTCTGTGGCACACCACTTTCGGGGAGTGGCCGGTCTGGAACCGGGGGCTTCCGGCCCTCAATCAGGCGCGAGGGGAGCTCGGGCTCTCCGCCCTTGAAGATGTCTATGACCAGTACCGGCGAGCGAGCCGGGTGCTGGTGGCGACGTTCGAGGAATTCGACTTCGCTCTGGAGCGAGTGACCATGCCGTCCAATGTTGGTCACGTCGGTCCCCAGTTCGCCGATATGGCGGGCCTCGGCTTGCCGAAGGGCTCCCGGCGGGAGCCGCCCCTGGTGCTGGTCAGTCTGAGCACCAGCTACCAGGGCCAGGAGGACCTGCTGCGAAGGGTGGTCCAGGCGGTGGCCGAACTGCCCGTGCACGCCCTCGTCACCACGGGCTTCAAGGTGTCCTTCGATGGCCCGGTTCCCGAGAACGTGGAGCTTCGCTCGTGGGTGCCGCACGAGGACGTGCTCGCAGATGCCTCGCTGGTCATCACCCATGCCGGGCTCGGCACGGTCATGGCGGCGATCGGCCATGGCGTACCGCTCCTGTGCCTTCCCATGGGCCGGGACCAGCACGGGAATGCCGCGCGGGTGGAGGCCTTAGGGATCGGAAGGTCGCTGGCCGACAGCGCATCACCTCACCAGATCGCGGCGGCCGCGCTGGACGTTCTCGCCGACGACCGGATTGCGTCCCGGGCCGCGGCATTGGCCGAGTCCGTCGCGGTCGAGGCGCGCCACGACGAAGCGGTGCACCAACTCGAAGCGCTCGTCCGGCGTTGAGTCCTTACTGAGGCCCCCTTGGTGCTGCCCGCACTCACCTACACGTGCGTCGGGACCTTCCGGGTCAGCTTGCCCATGGCCAGCATGACCTTGTGTGCCGGGTCCGCCGCCGGCGCGAACATGCAAGGGCATCCACCGTCGATGACCGTGACCCCGTTCTGGCGTCCGTACTCGGCCGCCTGGGCCGAGACACTGCCACCGCCGAAGGCCGGGCTATGCATCCAGACGCGCGAGATGCCCAGCTCGACACACTCACGCATGGTTGCCTCGGCCAACTCGGGACGTGTGCCGATGACAACCCATTCGAACACTCTGGGGATGGACTTGAGGTCGTGGTAGCAGGGATCCCCTTCGACCTCGTCCGCGTTGGGGTTGACGGCGAACACCTGGTACCCCCGGTCGCGCAGTCGCTTGTACACGACGTTGCTGCCATGGGCCTGAGGGTTGTTCCGCGACACTCCGGTCACGGCCACGCTTCGATGCGAGAGGAACTCGCTGGCGGCATCCTTCGTCTTCTGCATCCTTCACCACCTCCGGCCACGCACCGAACATCCGCAATCGATGCTTCGGTGCATCCTCCTGACATCGAGTCCCATCCCGGAGGGACGGGCCAGGGGAGAAGGTCCCGGTCGGTCGGACCGATCGGGACCTAGCCGATTCGGGACCTAAAC
>DATGGF010000259.1:0-8267 GCA_035308625.1 Acidimicrobiales bacterium
CGGAGGAGCTCGACGACGTGGACGCCGAAGTCGACGCGGCAAGCCAACGGGCCACCAGTGCAGCCGGACCCCAACTGCTGCCGCTCGTCGCCTTCGCCGACGAAGCCAGCGCCTCGGCCTCGGCCACCCACTTCGACCCGGCCTTCGGCCGGCGCTTCGCCGAGCAGGCCCTCGACGCCCTGATCGTCGTACGCGGCACGCGGGTGCTCGACGTGCCCTGTGGCACCGGGATCTTCGGCCGGCTGGCCGCGCGCGTGTCGGGCCCGGCCGGGCACGTCGTCGGGATCGACGCCGATGGCGCGGCCTTGGAGGTGGCGCGGCGGGTCGACATCTCCGAGATGGTCACGTGGGCGGAATGGGACGGCGGCGCCCTTCCCTTCGAGGCGGCCTCGTTCGACGTGGTGGCCTGTCAGCACGGGCTCGACCGCTTCAGCGATCCGGTCGCCATGATCCAGGAGATGCGGCGGGTGCTCGCCCCCGGCGGGCGGCTCGGCATCACCACGTGGGGACCCATTGAGGAGAACCCGGCCTTCGCCGCCCAGCTCGACGCCGCCATCACCGCCGGCCTCGAGGAGTCGGGCGTGGTGGACCTCCTCCTGCGGGCGTGCTCGCTGCACCGGGTGGACCAGTTGCGGGCGTTGGCCCGCGAGGCCGGCCTGCACGACGTGTCGTGCCGCACCGTGCGGATGCTCGCTGCCTTGCCGCCGGTGGCGGAGTGGGTGCGGGTGTACCCGTCGCTGCCGCCACTCGCCTCCGCCTGGAACGACTGCGACCAGCAGACGCGCATCGCCTTCTTGAACCGGGCGGCCGAGCTGCTACGCCCCTTCGAGCACGACGGCGTGCTGCGGGTGCAGGCCTCGTCGCGGCTGCTCGTCGCCCGTGTGCCGGTGGGCTGACCCCTCGGGCCCGAACGATCGGGCGCAGGAGCCGCGCCATCGGGCCTCGGGCCCGGACCGGTAGTGTCGCCTGCGGTGCCCGACGACCAGCTCTATCCCCCGCCGGGACCGTCCTGGCCGGCTGTGCCGCCTTCCCTGCCACCCGGTGGGCCATCAGCGCCGCCGCCCGCGCCGCCATGGTCCCCCTCGTGGGGGTCGCCCCCGCCACCGGGAACGACGCCGCCCGATCGGTGGCGCCCACGCCGGGGCCGCAGCCTCGCCGCGTTGATCGTGTTGGGCGCCGCCGCGCTCGGCGCCGCCATCGGCAGTTGGCAGTCCTCCGCGGGGTCCTCCGACGCCGCGTCCCGTCTCGTCCTCCAGGGTCTCGACGCGGCCAGGGCGGCCGGGTCGTTCCACTACGTGTCGACATCGGTGGCGTCTTCGATGACGCAAGTGACCGTGGGCGACGCCGGCGCGACCGAAGGGCGCCAGGACATCACCATCGGGCCCAGCTCGTTCATCGTCCTCGTGGTGGGACAGACCGCGTACCTCCGGGGTGACGCGTCGGCCCTGGAGCACAATCTGCTCGTGCCGTCCTCGGTGGCGAGCGCGCACGTGCAGCAGTGGATCTCGCTGGTCCAGAGCGACTACCCGTGGGCGTCGGTCTACGCCGCGGTCAAGACCTCCGACGCCCTGAAGGACAACCTCACGTTCACCCCCCGGTCGGTGCTCGCACCCGAGACGCTCGCCGGCCAGCAGGTGGTGGGGATCCAGGGGCCCGTCTCGGGCAGCGAGGCCCAGGGCGTGCAGGGCACAGCCACCTTGTATCTCCAGGCCGGCGGCCGGCACCTGCCGGTCCGCTTCGTCGAACGGGGCACGGTGACCGGGACCGGCAATTCCGGGTCCGGCAATTCCGGGACCGGCAACACAGGGGCCGGGAACTCCGGACGGGGGAACACCGGGGGCGGCAGCACCACCACCTCGGTGCGCTTCCGCATCGACTTCTCCGCGTGGGGCGAGCCCGTCCATGTCGCCGTGCCCTCGAGCGCGGTGTCCTTCGCATCGCTCGGGGTCCCAGGGGCCGGCCCGCCCCGGTCGACACCGTCTACGGTCCTCACCTGAACGCTCATCCCGAAGCGGAGGAACACTGATGGAAGGCGACGTCCTGAGCGTCGAGCGCGTCGTGGCGGCCCCACCGGCCGCCGTCTTCGCCCTGTTGGCCGACTGTGGGCGGCACCACGAGATCGACGGGTCGGGCACCGTGCAGGGGACCAAGGCCGGCCCGTCGGGCGAGCTCGGCCTGGGGTCGACCTTCGGGATGAGGATGCGCCTCGGGCTGCCCTACACGACCAGCAACACCGTCATCGAGTTCGAACCGGACCGGCGCATCGCCTGGCAGACGGGCGTGGGCGGCTTCGCTTCGCGCTTCGCCGGCGGGCGGATCTGGCGCTACGAGCTCGAGCCGGCCGAGGGCGGCACCCTCGTGCGCGAGAGCTGGGACCTCTCGCAGGACAAGATGCGCGGCTTCCTGCGCCGCGTCGCCGCGGCCACCACCAAGAAGAACATGGAGAAGACCCTGGAGCGCATCGAGGAGCTGACCCGGGCGTAACCGCCCGCGTGATCAGTCCCCGGCCCGGTACGCCAGGGCCTGGACGATCTGCAGGGTGTCGGGGAACAGGGTCACGGCTTGGACCTTGCCGCCGCTGAGCTCCCACACCTGCACCTCGTCCATGTCGACCAGTCCCCCGTTGGGCGTGCGGTAGGCCACGTGGATCCAGGCCATGACGGTGTCGCCGTCCCCGACGACGTCCTTCACCTCGAAGGATTGCAGTTCGTTGGCCGACAAGGCCTCGAAGAAGGCCAGCACTCCCTGACGGCCTCGGAAATCCGCGAACCACGGCGCCGCGCTCCGGTCGGAGGTGTCGACGGCCCAGCGGATGTCGGGGTCGAGGTGGCGCACGACGGCCCAGAGGTTCTGGTCCTTGATCGCTTGCTGGATGGTTGCGACGATCTCGACGTTCGACATCGCCCAGCTCAGCGCGGCGCCGCCGCCGAGCGGGAGCCGCGCCTCGAGATGGAGTCGATGGTCACCGCTGCGATGAGCACGAACCCGGTGACGATGAATTGCCACTGCACGGCCAGGCCCTGCAGGTACATCCCGTTGTAGATGCCGCCGATGACGAGACCGCCCACGACGCCGTGGGCCGCCTTGCCCCGCCCGCCCAGCAATGACGTGCCGCCGATGACGGCCGCTCCCACCGCGTAGAGCACCAACTGGCCCCCGTTCACGTTGTTGGACATGCCCCCCAGGTACGAGGCATACAACAGGACTCCGATGCCGGCCGTGAACGAACAGAGGGCGAACGCCCAGGTCCGGACCATGGTCACGTTGATGCCCGCCCGCCGGAAGCTCTTGGACAGCCCCCGGATCTCCAGGAGGGAATGCTCCGGCTTCGGCCCCGTCATGTCCTCAGTCTCCCACCCGGCGGCCACCGTCGGCGTGTATGGATGAGACGGGGGCCGCCGCCAGTTCGGCGACGGCCCCCGCGCTCGTCGACAGCACGTGCGGTCAGGCCGGCGTTACGGCGTGATGCCGGCGGCAGTGCAGGCCGCGTTCCCCACCGCCGTGCACAGGGCGGAGGCGTCGATGAACTTGTCCTTGATGACCGTCGAAGCCATGTTGGTGACGTCCACCCACTTGGGGGTGAGCAGCGACGTCGGCTGGGACGAGCCGCTCACGCCCGACGGAGGCGAGGTGGTCGAGTTCACCAGGGAGGTCGGCGGCGTCTTGCCGGCCCGGAGGATCGTCGCCAGCGCCACTGCGTCCTGGGCTTCGAGGTAGACGGCCTTGTAGACCGATCCACACTGGAATCCCTGGAGGATGTTCTCCATGCCCTGCAGGGTGGCGCCCTGTCCGGTCGTCGGGACCTTCTTGGCCGTGACACCCTTGTTCTTGAGCACGGTGATGACGGCGTTGGCCAGACTGTCGTTGGCCTCGACCGTGGCGTTGATCTCCGGGTGTGCAGTGAACTGCTGCTGGAAGATCTGGCCGCCAGTGGCGTTCACCAAACCCGGCGTGGGCTCCTCGCCCACCAGTGACCAGCCCTTGCTGTTGGTCGTCCCGGCGGTGAGGGGCGTGGTCTGCTTGGACCAGATCACCGAGTTGTAGCCCTGGGCGAAGGACACGGCATTCGGGTCGGTGTCCTCACCACCAGAGAGCTCGAAGACCTTGGGGCTCGAGACGTTCCAGCTGGCCACGCACGACTGGAAGCCATGACCGATCAGCTTGCCCACTTGCACGTTGTCGAAGCTCACGTAGTAGGTGTTCGTCCCGGTGAAGGTAGCCCGGTCGTAGCTGATCACCGCCACGCCGTGCTGTTGGGCGTACGCCTGGATCTGCTGGCCCACGATGCTGTCGATCGGGTCGAACACGAGCACCTTGGCGCCGGCCGTGATGTCGGCCTCTGCGTCACCGAACTCGTTGGCGTCCACGCCCTGCGCGTTGTCGATCTTGAAGTCGGACGCGCTGTACCCGGCAGCCTGGAATGCCTGGGTCAGATACGGCAGGTCGAAGTTGACGTAGCGGGTCGATGACTTGGTGTCGGGCAGGATGACGCCCACCAGCCCCGATCCGGCACCGGTCAAGCTCTTGAATTTCGACATCTCCGAGAAGCTGCTGTCGAAAGACGAAACGCTCAACCCAGACGGCACGCCGGCCGATGCCGAGCTCGTCGTCGTGCTCGAATTGTTGGAAGAGCAGGCGCTCGCCACGACACCAACGGCCAGCACCGAGCTCAACCCGCCCAGGCGGCTGAGTCTGCCGATACGCATTCGATCCTCCCAGATCCACCTGCCGCACCGGGGCGAGGCCGCGTGGCCACTTCCGTCGATAGGACTTCGTTGTCCGTCTTCAGCATGTGGTCGCAACGTACCCCTTGACAGGGGAGTAAGGCCTGTTGCAGGCCACCTTCGGTCTGGATCACGGCGCCCGGTGGAAAAGGATGCGCGCGTCAGGCGACGACCGTTGCGCGCACAGCGCGGTGGTCGGAGTCACCGACACGGACCACCTGTGGCGCACGAAAGGAAAGACCGGAGCCGACGAGGATGTGGTCGAGCTGGGCCAATGGCCGCCACGCGGGCCACGTACGGCCCCGCACCGGCCGGTGCCAACCTGGGAACAACAAACCGAGCGGTGGTCCCCAGAGGTTCATGTCACCGACGAGCACGGTGTCGGTGCCGGATGTGGTCAAGGCCCTCCGCAGCCGCCGCAGGATCACCAGCGAGCCGTGCCGTAGGTGCGGCATGTGGGTGCCGGCGACGATCAGTGGGCGCCCGGCCACATCGCAGGCCGCCACCAGCACGCCCCGGCGGGTGAGGTCGCCGGGGAAGCGGCCGAGATCCACGCGCTCCACCCGGCGCAGCGGCACCCGGCTGAGCATGGCGATCCCCGTCTTCCCGCGTTGGGGTGGGCGACCCCGCCCGTCGGTCATGTCGGACTGCGCCTCCACGCGCAACCCGACCCCATGGCGGCGATGCCGCGGCGGCCCCCAGCCGGGTGCGTCGTCGCCGGCCGGTGGGTGCATCAGCGCCCGGGCCATGTCGAGGGGATGGGACTCGTACCCGAGCGCCTGGGCCACGTCGGCCCCGAGCTCGATCCCGTCCGGCGCCCAGACTTCCTGGAGCACCAACACGTCGGCGTCGAGCTCCCGGCAAGCCGCCGCCACGTCGAAGGACCGGCCCCAACCATCCACACCCCCGTGGACGTTGTAGCTGGCGACGACGAGCTCGGCCACGAGAGCCGCAGGCTACCCGTCCAGGTCCGAAGCGATCTTCCGATCAGCTCGTCGTCCGGCTCTGGGTGCCTCAACCGCGGCCCGGCGCGAGCCGATACCCGCCTGGTGGCGACAATAGGGGCGCGTGCGTCCGGTGCCGAAGCCCCGCCGGCGCCGGCAGCCGACGACGAGGTCGGGGGACTTCTCTCCCCGCGCGAGGTCGCGCAGTTCTCGGCCCTGCTGTGGGGCGTCGGAAGCATGGTCGGCGTGTTGATGATCCTCCTGCCCCACGGCCCCGGGGTGCAGGTGGGAGGTTGGATCGGCGTCGCCGCCTTCGCCGCCGCGGTGGGGGTATGGAACATCTGGAAGGGCGTGGACGCCCCCTTGTGGTGCAACTACATCCTGTCGGTGCTGGCGCTGGCCGCCGTCAACCTGGGCGTCGTCTTCGCCCACCGCAGCCCGGCCGCCTTTGCCATCTCCGGGCTCTTCGTGCTGCCCACCATCTTCACCGCGTCGTTCTATCCGAGCCGCATGTTCGTCCTGTACCTGGTGGCCCAAGCCGGGACATCGGCGGCCGTGCTGTTCCCCTCCCACATCCCGGGGGCGCCGGCCGGCTGGGCGGTGCTGGCGATAACGACGTCCACCGTCGGGCTCGTCGTGCACCTGCTGCAGAAGACCCTCGACCAAGCCGCCCGCACCGACCCGCTGACCGGGTTGGCCAACCGGCGCGCCCTGGAGCCGGTGATCGGTCGAGAGCTGGCGCGGTGCGCCCGCATCGGGCACCCCCTGTGCCTCGCCGTCATCGACCTCGACGGCTTCAAGTCGGTGAACGACGCCTTCGGCCACCAACACGGAGACCGGGTCCTGGCCGACGTGAGCCGGGCGTGGCAGGGCGAGCTCCGCACCTCCGACATGCTGGCGCGCTCGGGCGGCGACGAGTTCGTGCTGCTGCTGCCGTCAACTGCGCCCGACCAGGCGGTGCTGGTGCTGGGACGCCTGGGCCAATCCGCCCCGCAGCCCTTCTCGGCCGGCCTGGCCGTCGCCCGTCCCGACAGCACCATCGAAGGAGTGCTCCACGACGCCGACGGCGCCTGCTACCAGGCTAAGAAGCGAGGCGGCGGACGAGTCGTGGTGGCTGAGCCGGCGCTGGCCTGACTCTCACCGGCGAGGCCGGCTCGAAAGGAAGAGATGACGATGTTGCGCCGCCGCCACGCCCGCATGGTCCCGAGCCATACCGTCGTCACCCCTCGTGCTGCGCCGCGCCACGACCGAGGCGAGCCGACACTGCGTTTCCGCGACGCCCGGCACGCTCCCGGTGGTGAGCTGGCGTCGGTCGCCGTGCCCAACGACGGGCTCCGCCCGGACATGGTCCCCCGCCGCGACTCGCCTTGGGAAGTGGTCCAGGCATTCGCCTTGACCTACGACGGCCACGCCTACTGGGACGACGTCGCCGAGCTGGCCGGCCGCGGATGGCGGGACTGGGCCCGCACCGGCGCCGTCTACGGTCGCATCGACCAGCTGCGCGGCAGCCTCTTCTACGAGCAGCGGCGCTGGCACCACTTCGGTGAGGCGCCGTCCGAACGGGCCGCTCAGTACGTCTGGGCGCTGCTCGACGCCATCCGCGAACACGTCGCGGCCGAACGGGCCGCGACCCCCGCCCCGGCGGCAGCCGCCCCGGCCGCGATGGCGCCCGCCGTGCCGGTCGGCGCGGTGGTGCGATTCGTCGACGACGACGCCGGGTTCCGGGCTTGGTGCCTGAGCCACGGCACCGGCGTCGTCATGGGCATGCCGGCGAGGACGGCGAGAGCCGGCTCGGCCAAGTCCCCCAAGCTGCACCGCACCTCCTGCTCGTCGGTCGCCGGCGCGACCGGATCGACGCGTCCGCTCACCTCCGGCGCCGGAAAGGCGTGCGCCATCGACGTCGCCGCCCTGACGGCCTGGAGCACCGCCCACCTCGGGACGGAGCCCGACCTGTGTCTGCGGTGCGGCCCCTGAGCAGCACCTAGAGTCCGGCACATGGTCGGGCACGCCCTGGCGCCACCGCGCGTCGAGCCGGTGGCCGAGGACGTCTACGCCTACGTCCAGCCCGACGGGACGTGGTGGATCAACACCACCGGCTTCGTCGTGGGCCCGAAAGCGGTGCTCGGCATCGACACCTGCGCCACCGAACGGCGCACCCGGGCGCTGCTCGACGCCGTCGCCGCGGCCAGCGCCGGGCGTAGCCCCGGCACGGTGGTCAACACCCACCACCACGGGGACCACACCAACGGCAACTGCCTGGTGCCCGGGGCCACTTTGGTGGGTCACCGCCGCTGCCGGGAAGAGATGGTGACGGCGGGCATCGTGCGGCCCGACGGTGTCTTCGAGCCGGTGGAATGGGGCGAGATCACCTTGTCACCCCCGTCCGTCACCTTTGACGAACGCCTGGACGTCTATGTCGATGACCTCTGCGTCGAGCTCCACCACTTCGGCACGCCCGCCCACACCACCAACGACGTGGTGGCCTGGATCCCCGACCGCGGCGTGCTCTTCACCGGCGACCTCGTGTTCAACGGTGGCACACCTTTCGTGCTCATGGGGTCGGTGTCGGGTGCACTGGTGGCGCTCGACCGGCTAGTGG